>JAFYYO010000246.1 GCA_017557475.1 Bacteroidaceae bacterium | reverse complement strand
TTTATGAAAATCGTATTTCTTCGGTGAAAGGAATGAAGCGCTTTACGCCCTCTGTAGTCAGCTGCGGATAGTCGCGGTTGAAGCGGACAAGGGTGGTTTGTGGGAATTGTGCCGCCATGCGCTCGAAGGGGAAACGGATGATGACGGGGGTATTGAAACCAACACCTAATTCTAGAAGTAGCAGACGATGCGTGCTGGCCTGCTGGACGAATTCCTGATAGCGGTGTGCCTGCTGGTGCCAATGGGCATCCTCTACAAAGGTGTCATCACAGCGGAGGTTCATCGATACTGGTCTGCCATCGGGAGTATGGGGAATCAGCTCTGTAGGGATGCGACAATCCTTGATGAGTGGCAACACCTGGTTCACCCAATCCTGGTTATGATACAGTTCTTTAGGGGAACCCGATTGTGGCTGGAAGTAAGCATAATCGCCCTGTGTGGCGAAGATGCAGTCTTGGTCGAAGCCTGCTTTTTCGAACTGGCCATCTACGTTTGTTGTGATGACAAAGTAGTTTTTCTCTTTGACCACATCGAAAAGCTGACGATAGAGCGGCAGAGCCTCTGTACGATAGCGGGCAAACCAGATGTGCTTGGCCCAGCATGCCCACAATTCTTCCTCGGTCTTGAAGGGATAGAACGATGCAGAATAAAGGTCGGTGATACCGTAGCGGTTAATCCACTCGCGGAACTCTTGACGGAAATCCTCACCGGCATAGTCGAGTCCTGCGGCAGCAGAAAGTCCTGCACCAGCACCAATTAGCACGTAGTCGGCATCAGCAATCAGTTGATGCAACAATTCAATCCTCTGCGAGTAACTGTTTGTAGATGTCATAATCCTTGTCTAAGAATACGTTGAACACGATGGTCTTGATTGATTGCCTCGGATAGCGTTTCACCGTCTCGATCGCAATCTCTGCAGCCCGTTCGTTGGGGAAATGGAACACGCCTGTGGATATGCAGCAGAAGGCGATGCTCTTAAGACCAGCCTGCTCAGCAAGGTCAAGACACGAACGATAGCACTGAGCCAGTTGTTCTTCTTGCTCCTTGGTTGGAACTCCTGATTCAATGATGGGGCCTACAGTGTGGAGAACGTGCTTGGCTGGCAGGTTGTAGCCTTTGGTCATCATAACCTCGCCCGTTTTCAGGAGTCTGCCCTGCAACTGGTCATTACACTCCTTTCTGAGTTGGATGCCTGCTGCTGAGTGGATGCAGTTGTCGATGCAGTTGTGTAAGGGTGCCCAACAACCTAAACCTTGTGCATTGGCAGCATTGACGATGGCATCGACTTTCAAACGAGTAATATCGCCCTGCCAGATCGTCAAGCCCTTATCTGCAATTTCAACCACGCCCTTATCCTCTGCTTGCTGCTGCAACTCTTCATCTTGCATCCTCAGAAAGTCTGCCGAAATCTCTTTTGGTGCCCAAACGTTCATGAGAGCACGCATCATCCGCTGCTTATCCGTAATGGATGAAGGAATAGCATACTGCTGACCATTATCGGTCATCAGTTGGCGCAAGATATTGTCAAGATTCTCAGTTCTGTTCACCATAGTTTATTTCTTTTGCGAATACTTTTCTCCTACATATCCATCGCCAATATCGCCGGTTATCAAGTCAAAATGCTTCATGACGGGAGGCGTGGGACGGAGGTCGAAGAAATCCATCTCTCCTATGTTCAGCGAGAAGTATGCCAGTTTTTCGTAACTGGTATATAGACGAGGCAATACCTCGTTGTGGTCATAAATCCATTGCTGGATGTCATCAGAAACCTCAAAACTCACGGCTCCGACACATCGTACCGAAACCTTGTCTGCGTATGCCAGCAACTCTACATTGGGGTTTGTCTGTAGTTCCTTCCAGACGGCCTTATTAGGTGAGGTGGCAAAATAAAGCATTGTCCCCTCCTGCTTCATAATCTGGAAGATTCGCAACTTAGGCAGATTGCCCTCGCAGGTGGCGAAGGCAATCTCGTTGTGGTCGCGCAAGAAATCTAATGCTTTCTGCAACATGGCTTAATAGGCTGCG
>JAFYYO010000245.1 GCA_017557475.1 Bacteroidaceae bacterium | reverse complement strand
TCCATTTTTCTTTTAATCGAAACAAAAATTTGGTAACAGAATGTCGTTTCCACCTTAATATATATTAAAATCATACACGTTCTGCAAGAAAAACGTGCAGAATGAACGTAAAGTCAGAATAAATCATTAACTTTGCAAACAAAGTTTGCAGAGTGTTTCTGATGGCTATGGTTCTATAGAATACATGAAGCATTTATAGTTAACGATTGTGAGACCTGAGTCGAGCAATTTAGTGTAAAACAAAAATAGAAATAATAACATTAAAATGAAAATTCTGCTCCCAAAACACGTTGCGAGCGTGTAAAAACGCGCAGAATGTGTCGGAATTAAGGTGCCAGTACTTTACACTAAACCTGTAAGTAGCTGATTATCAACATCTGTTAGCCGCCGCCCAGGCAGCAGTTGAGGAGAAGTAAGCACTAAGGCTAATACTTAATAAAGCAAGTACCCTCGCCCCAAAAGGCGGGGGTATTTTTGTATATGATCAGGTCGTCGGAATCGAGATCATGTGTGATGGTTCAAAACTAGGCGTGGCTAATTGGCAAACTAGGCGTGGCTAATTGGCAAACTAGACGTGGCTAATTTGAAAACTAGACGTGGCTAATTTGAGAACTAGCCATGCCTCGTATGCGAACGACTTGTATAACTCACTTCGATTAGGTGTTTTTCGAGGCGATATTTTTTGCATATAATATAATAATGTGTATCTTTGCACAGGAAAACCAGCACATTCAAATATGAAAAACATCTACATTATCTTCCTTTCCTGCCTTGCTTTTTGCTTGCTGCAAGGACTCGGCGCCCTGCAAGTTAAGGCCGATAACACGAACTGGATGTCGGGCATCTCCGACGATACCTTCGTGGGCCAACTCTCCATCCCAGGTACTCACGATGCGGGAACGGGACACGGAGTAAACAACTACATGGTTGTTGTAAGCGGCAGCACATACGCCGTAACGCAGGAGAAGACGCTTACGGAGCAATGGAATAGCGGCATTCGCGCCTTCGACCTTCGCCCTGCTGTCGATGGTTCGAGACTTCGCATCAATCATGGAATCATCTCTACAAAGCTCTATTTCGACGATGCTCTCACCACTCTCTGCGGCCTTTTGGACAGTCATCCGACGGAGATGTGTATCGTCATCATACGTCACGAGACAGAGGGAGACGATAATAATAACACTTGGGGGGCTAAGATGAAGACGCTTCTCACCAGCTCTCCCACCAGCTCTCACGCAGTCAACTACAACCCGATGGCAAAGTTGGGCGACATGCGAGGCAAGCTTCTCATCCTCAGTCGCGACAATTACGACACGAATCCGATAGGCGGCTACGTCACAGGATGGGGCTTCAGTGCAGACTTTAACAACCAGAAGAATGGCAAGATTACAGGTGTGGGCACTCAAGGAAAGGTCTATATCCAGGACTATTACGATATGTCGGCCAGCGGCGCACCTGCCACGAAAACCGCCAGCATACAGAGAATGCTGCAGTTCTCCTCTTCCGAGAATACCGATCCGGGTTTGTGGGTCATCAACCAGACCTCAGGCTACTCGAAGACAGCCTCAATCTTCGGCAACACCGTGGCAACCAGCGACGGCTATCGCGAGAATGCCCAGACGCAGAATGCTGCGGCTATCAACTACATCAACACCATCTCAGGCCCCACTGGCATCATCCTGATGGACTTCGCAGGCGAGGACGCCTCCAACGGTTATCAAGTGAAAGGACAGGCGCTCACCAATGCCATCATCGCCAATAACGCAAAAGGAACGCCCTTCCCAGAATTCTTTCGGGCAATGAGCGCCATCGTAGAAGGAAAGGAATACGTGGTTACGACTACCGTCAACGGCACGAAGTACTATCTCACAACCAACGGAACCCTCACTGCAAACGAGATAGATGCCGGCATCTTTACCATGCAATATGGACAGAGCGGCTATTATGGCCGGTCCTTCTACTTCACATGGACAAGCGGCGGCTCCACATATACCTTCACCAATCCCAACCAAAACAAGGGGGCCAACGGAACCTTCTCCACCGACAACAAAATCATCCCCAGACAGAAAGACCGAGATAATGTTTACGATTGCCAAGTCCTCCTGCTGAACGAAGAAGGCAAATATGCCATTCGAGCCACGAATGCTGCCTACGCAGAAGACGGCAGTTGGGCACAGTACGCCGCAGATACATGGTGGGCAATCAAGAGCAGTACGACAACACCACCCAGAGCAGGCTACAAGAAAGCAGTGCCAGAATACATCTGGGAACTGGAGGAACCTTCCACCACCTTCAACATCACCTATAACGTATACTATAGCGGAACGAAGGTGGCCGAAGTTGTCGTCCCATGCGAACGAGGAGCTGCAGCCGCTCTTCCTGAAGAATATATCCGCGACTTCTGTACTTATACCTATTCGCCAAAGAATATCACATCCGCCACAGTTAGAGTAACTGTCAAATGGCAAAACGGTCCCTTCAAGATTTCCACTGCCACAGGAACAAAAAACTGGTATAACCTCAAGGTTGGACGCCTGCAGCGCTATGTGGGATGGGAAGGTCGTGAGCCTTATCATCCTCATGCCTACGACGAAGCATCTGTAGAGCAATATCCCGAAACGGAACTCTATGCCACAGAACTCGTACGTGCCAGCGACGCTTATCAATGGGCTTTCGTCGGCAATCCCATAGAAGGATTCATGATTGTCAACAAGCTTATGGGCGATAGTATTTCGCTAACAGTTGACGGCACATCTTCCTCCGTTCAAGGCACAACGGGTATCAAGAACACAGTTCTCCGCGAAGGAGACGCCCGTTGGATAGCGCATGCCGACAATGATGGCTTTTCTCTCAGTCTCAATGGACAGGAGAACTACTACATCAACACTCACGGCGGCCCCCATGGATACCTGCAGATCTGGGAAACAGCTAATGCTAAGACCGACCTCGGTTCACAAATCATTGCCGAAGCAGTACCGGCTGTTTCTGTGCCTTTGATGCAGATAGGCGATGGTTACTACAATACGCTTTGCCTGCCCTACGAGTCTGTCGTCGTCGGAGCAAAGGCCTATATCCTCGAAAATGGTGAGGAAGGCGGCGAAGACGAAGGCATCTATTTGCCGATATCAAGTAGCGAAGTGGATGGAAGTCAAGCCTTGGCTCCTGCTCTTAAAGACGTTGAAGACGGATTTGTGCTCCTGACCTTGGTTGGTGATACCGTGCCTGCTGGAACACCAGTCGTGTTGTGGGGCGAGAGTGAAACAGCCGCGCTTTCTTACGGAGCAGGTTTCGCCACACATCCTTCCACAGCAACCGCACTCACAGGACTCTTTCTGCCCGCTTCCCCAGCAAATGCTCTGACCCTGCAAGGCATCGACAACGTCCCTTATTTCTACACTTTCGATGGCGATATCATTGAGCCCAATCGAGCATATCTCAAACTTGAGAATCCCAGTATAGAAGGACTTTTGATAAAGTTCAGCGATTATGAGGACGGAATTCGAAGAGTCCTTCCCTCTGATGGAACGTCCAAGATGATTTATAATATCTTGGGGCAGCGTCTCAGTCATCAGCAAAAAGGAATAAACATCGTTGGCGGAAAAAAGATTCTTAAGTAGAAGAGAAAGCAATCCCTAACGGGAATCAATAACAAAAAAAAGCACCTGACCTTGTGAGATCGGGTGCTTTTTATTTGTAAAAAGGTCGGGGATTTAATCCTCCTTCTGCACTGAAACGCGCTTCTCGGCAATGCGAGCCTTCTTACCGGTGAGGTTGCGCAGGTAGTAGAGCTTAGCACGACGAACCTTACCAACCTTGTTCACCTGGATGCTGTCAATGTTCGGGCTGCTGATGGGGAAGATACGTTCTACACCCACAGTGCCTGACATCTTGCGAACAGTAAAGCGCTTGTTCTCTCCGTGACCGCTAATCTTTATGCAGACACCACGATAGAGCTGGATACGCTCCTTGTTACCTTCGACAATTTTGTATGCAACGGTGATTGTGTCACCAGCCTTGAATGCGGGATGAGACTTGCCTGTTGCAAATGCTTCTTCAGCAATTTTGATTAAATCAGCCATAATGCTTTTTTGTTATAAAATTGTTTTGTCGATCGCACGTAGGCATAACAGGTCTCTCTTTTCCTGCCAGCGACCTACGGGAAAGCGGGTGCAAAGATACAATAAAAATTAAGAATGAAGAATTAAGAATGAAGAATTTTTTGTTCTTTGCGCGTTTTTTCGTACTTTTGTGCATTAAATCTTGTGATATGAAGCTTAAAATGATGTCTTTTGTGCTGTTCTTGTTGCCTATGATAGGCCTGCAAGCACAGCAGTACAAGGTGCGTTCCTTCTGCTTTGAACGCGTGGAAGTGACTTCGGAACTGGATGCGACGCCTTCAGCCGAAGCTGCAGCCATCGTGGCTCCCTACAGGGCAAAGGTCGATAGCATTATGGCTCCGCCACTCGGTTTGAGTCGTGTCGCGATGTCGGCAGGAAGGCCAGAAAGCCTGTTGGGAAACTGGGCGGCAGATGTGATGGTTGAAGGTGGAACGGCAACCGGCTTGCAGCCTGCGGACATGGGACTCATCAATGTTGGCGGCCTTCGCAATAATATGCCCGAAGGTATCGTCAGAAGAGGCGACGTCATGCTCATCTCGCCTTTCGAGAACTC
>JAFYYO010000244.1 GCA_017557475.1 Bacteroidaceae bacterium | reverse complement strand
TCCACGAAGAAGGTGTCTTGCATATCGCGAGCCGGGTGGTCGTCGGGGAAGTTCATGGAACTATAGACGTGCCAGTCGTCCTCCACCTCGGGACCGTCGGCCAGCGTGAAGCCCAGGCGACTGAAGATATCGACGATTTCGTTCTTGACAATCGTGAGCGGATGGCGTGAGCCAAGGGCAATCGGATAAGGCGTGCGAGTGAGGTCAATCGCGTCAGAACCGCTTGCAGAAGCTTCTCCAGCACTTTCTTTCAAAGCGTTTATCTTCTCCTGTGCAAAGTTCTTCAACTCGTTTATCTTCATGCCGACTTCCTTCTTCAATTCAGCTGGAACACTACGAAAGTCGTTCATCAAGAGAGAAATCTCACCTTTCTTGCTCAAGTACTTGATGCGAAGGGCTTCTGCCTCCTGAGCGTTCTTTGCCTGAAGTGCAGAGATTTCCTGCATCAACTGTTCTATTTTCTCAATCATAAAGAGCTTTTTTCTGTTTTCGCGTGCAAAGATATAAATAAATTATGGATTAAGGATTAGAGATTAAAGAATATTTTGTAATTTTGCAGCCGATTTAGTCGTTAGACGCAGAATGAGCATTAAGTGTGAAATCTTTTGGGGCTTTGTGACGGTTGCTTTGCTTTCGTGTGGAGGCAACAGAAGCAACTCGAATCAGGAAGATGTGGACTTGCTTCTTTCGGACAGTATTCCTACGGATACTTTGACGAAAGAAGAGGAGGAACTTGGCCTTAATGAAGAGAACACACCTGCTATCGATGGCGTCTTCAACGACTTTCTCTTTGCTTATCTCCACAGCCACACTTTGCGACAAGAACGCACCACAAATCCCCTTCCTTTGGAGCATTCAACTCGTCCAACTGAGTTGCTCGAGGACTTCAATCCTGAGTTTGAACTCGGCTTCCTGTCTGGCGAGTACTTCACAACCCTTTATGGGAACGCTTCGCAAATGTATGCAGAGGACGATCAGGAACTCGAAGAGGACTCGATTGTAAGCCTTCAACGCATCAACCTCAACGATGGAACGATTCGCAACTTCCGCTTTCTTCGCGAGGAAGGGCATTGGAGACTCGAAGCTATTCGTGAAGCGACTTTCGACGACGATGACCTCAACGATTTCCTCAACTTCTATGCTCGCTTCTGTTCAGACAGTATCTTCCAAAGCGAATCCATAGCCGATCCCCTTCGCATCAGCATTCAGGACTCTGAAGACGAGGAAGGGAGCATCAACGGCATTATCGATGCTGACCAATGGCAAACGTTCTGTCCTGAAGTTCCAAGCGGCATCATCAGCAACATTCGCAAAGGACAGAGTTATGGCGGCCATAGAATCGTGCTGAGGAAAAGTGGTCTTTCGAACGGTCTGCAAGAGGTCTTCACCTTCACAAAAGAGCGAAACGGCTGGCGACTTACAAGATATGAGAATTGAGAACACTTTCGGCATAAAGGCAGAGGCTCGAGAACTCATCACATACAACTCGGAAGAAGCCCTGAAAGAAGCAATCGTACGAATTCACGATGAGTACGAAGGGCTGCCTCTCCTGCTTGTAGGACAAGGTAGCAACTTGCTCTTTCTCAGCAACTATAAAGGTATTGTCTTAAAGTCCAACATAAAGGGTTCTGTCGTTAAGCAAGAGACGAAAGATGATGTGCTTGTCGAAGTCGGTTCTGGCGAAATTTGTGACGAGTTCATAGCCCAAGCCATCCAAAGAGGTTGGTATGGGATGGAGAACCTTTCGCTCATTCCTGGTCAGGTTGGAGCTGCAGCCGTGCAAAACATCGGAGCTTATGGGGTTGAGGTTTGCGACGTGATTGAAGAGGTGAAAGGCATCAGTCTTTCGGATGGAACAGAGCGCTCTTGGAAGCGAGACGACTGCAGATATGGGTACAGACGAAGCATCTTCAAAGAAGAGTTGTGGTGCAAATATGCCATCACTCGCGTCACTTTCCGCCTCAGCAAACACTTCGAGCCAAAGCTTCAATACGGAGGTCTCATCAAGGCTGTCAAGCAAGTTGGGCTTTCTTTGGACACTCTTACGGCCGAAGGATTGCGTCAAATCATCATCGACATCCGCAGAGCCAAACTTCCAGACCCAGCCGTTCAGGGCAACGCAGGCAGTTTCTTCAAGAATCCAATCGTTTCGAAGGAGAAGGCTGAGCAGTTGCTTTCTGAGTACCCAACGATGCCCAATTACCCTGCAGAAGAGGGAAAAGTCAAATTGGCGGCAGGTTGGTTGATTGAGCAAGCAGGTTGGAAAGGCAAGAGCCTCGGCCCAGCAGCGGTTCACGACCGTCAGGCTCTCGTCCTCGTCAACAAGGGAGGAGCCTCAGGGCACGATATACAAAGGCTTTGTGAAGCCATCAAGAAAGACGTCAAAGAACGTTTCGACATCAATTTAGAGCCAGAAGTCAACTTTATATGAAGATTACTTTCCTTGGAACAGGCACAAGTATTGGAGTGCCGCAAATCGGCTGTGGATGTGAGGTTTGCACAAGTAGCGATCCTCGTGACCGCCGCTTGCGTGCTTCGGCTCTCTTCGAGGAAGGCGACACAAGACTTCTCATCGATTGCGGCCCTGACTTTCGCGAGCAAATGCTCCGTATCAAAATGCAGAAGCCGCTTGATGCCGTTCTCATCACTCACGAGCATTACGACCACGTTGGAGGCATCGACGACCTTCGCCCATTTACCTTCGAGCGCAATCTTCCCCTGTATGCCGACGATTATGCCTGCAGGCACTTACGTCAAAGACTTCCCTATTGTTTGGTGAGGCACAGCTATCCAGGCGTTCCGAAGCTGGAATTGCACGAACTGAAAGAAGGCGACAAGTTGCAATTCGGCTCGCTCGAAGTGACAGCGATTCGAGTCATGCATGGCGAATTGCCCATTCTTGGATATCGAATTGGCGAGGTTGCTTACCTCACAGATATGACTGAGTTGTTTGACTCTTCACTTACTTTGCTCAAAGGCATCAAGTTGCTCATTATCGGAGCTTTGCGTCATACGCCCCACAAGACTCACCAAACTGTCGAGCACGCCATCGAGTTCAGCCGAAGTCTGGGAGAGATTCCGACTTATTTCATTCACATGTGCCACCAAGTTGGGCTTTATGAAGTGGAGGAGCAGAAACTTCCAGAAGGCTTCCACTATGCCTACGACGGACTGGTTCTCGAGCTGTGAAGCAAATAAAGCTCAGTTAATCGAGGCTAAGAAGCGAGAAAAATCTTTACAAGATTTTGCAATCAGGTGGAAGAAAAGCGTGGACTTCTTGAAAAGATTGCCAGTGTCGTTGCCAAACATAACACGTTATGATGGCAAACATTCCCTGCCTCGTTTGCAAATTACACGTGTTATGATGGCCGACGAAACACGCCTATTTTTGTCGATAAACACATGTTTTCTGTCCTTTTCCTCTGCTATGTGAGAATCCACGACTTCACAACTCACTAATTGTTACCGCCTTACAAAAACCGCAAAATTTGGAGCCTTTGCCTCCTTCAGGTAGAACGAAGGCCGTTTTTTGATTTTGCGATACCATTTTTAGAGAAATTCCTTGACAATTTTATGCTTTAATGTCATATCACAACCCAAAAAGCGGAGAACGTCAAAATAAGTTAAGATTTCGTCTTTTGCACAAATAATTCCTTATTCCACTTCGTTTATTCCTGTTTTTTTCGTAATTTTGCGCCCATAATTCGCGTATATTAATAAGGTATGGACGCAAAGAAAAGCGTAAGACAATACAAACCTGCGAGCAACAACTCCAGCAGACGCAAGAAGAAAAAGCAGTCTTCGTGGGCTCGCTCGCTTAGTTGGTTCCGCTCGAACATCAAGGATGACGAGGAGGTTGACCCTAAGAAGAGAGCTGAACACAAAGACAATCTCCGCTTTGTTTGGGGGGCAGTTTTCGCAACACTCTCTTTAGCGATACTCATCGCTCTTATTTCTCACGTGTTCACAGGCGCGAAGGACCAGAGACTTATCTACGATAGTTCGTACCCGGCAGCCAATTGGCTCAACTACTACGGCTGGGCTGTTGCGCATTGGCTTATGGATAACACCTTTGGTGTGTCGAGCATTCTCATCCCAGTTCTCATGCTTGCGACGAGCATTCGCATCATGGGTTTGGCAAAAGTGCGACTTCATCTCTGGTTCCTCAACTGCATGATCATCATGGCTTGGGCATCTGCCTTTGCCGCTTATGTAGTTCGCTATTTCCCTGGAGCCCAGAACACTTACATCATTTGGGGTGGCATGATTGGTCAGAACGAACTCGACTTCCTGCAGAACAAAGTGGGAGGTCTGGGCACTCTGCTCATTTTCATCCTCTCTGCCCTACTCTACATCTTCTATCTCAGCGAGGAAGCCATCACAGCAATCCGTCGTGTTCTTACTCCTAAGAAGGCAGCAGAAGACACACAAGAGACAACGAATGAGGAGGAGACTGCAGAAGTGGAGTATCCCTTGATGCCTACAACTGAAATTGATGAGCAGGAAGCAGAGAGCACGGAAAAAGAAGAGGAACACGAACCTTTCTCTGATGAAGCTTCTCAAACTGCGACTACAATTGACTTCACAGAAGATCCTCTTGCTGATTTGAAGGGTTACGAGAAAGAGGAAAACACAGATGATATTACGATTGTCGTGGGTCATGATCCTGAGAAAGCAGACTTCAGCGACGGTCGCGCCCTTGAGCCATACGATCCGAAACTTGATTTGGAGAACTACAAATATCCTACCATCGACCTGCTCACCCATTATGATAACACTTCGAGTGCCATCGATATGGAGGAGCAACGCAACAACAAGGAGCGCATCAAGACGGTCTTGAGGAACTTCCGAGTCGAGATTCTCGACAATACGAAAGCCACTATCGGCCCCACTATCACGCTCTACGAAATCACGCCTGCTCCTGGTATTCGCATCAGTACCATTCGTAACCTAGAGGACGACATCGCTCTGAGCCTAAGTGCACTTGGCATTCGTATCATCGCTCCCATTCCTGGCAAAGGAACCATCGGCATAGAAGTGCCGAACCTCAAGCCTCAAATGGTTTCGATGGAGAGCATCTTGAATAGTCGTAAGTTCCAAGAGACGGATTACGAACTGCCGATGGCTCTCGGAAAGACTATTACCAATGAGGTCTTTATCGCGGACCTCACGAAGATGCCGCACTTGCTTGTGGCTGGTGCAACTGGTCAAGGTAAGTCTGTCGGCCTGAATGTCATCATCACTTCTCTGCTCTACAAGAAGCATCCAGCTGAGTTGAAGCTCGTCATGATTGACCCAAAGAAGGTCGAATTCAACCTTTATGCTCCTATCGTCAACCATTTCCTGGCACAAGTTGAAGGCAATGAGGATGTGGAAGAGCCCATCATTACGGACGTCAACAAAGTGATTCAGACCCTCAAGAGCCTTTGCATCGAGATGGACAATCGCTATGATCTGCTCAAGAAAGCCCATGCAAGAAACGTCAAGGAATACAATGAAAAGTTCCGCGAAAGACAGTTAAATCCCCAGAACGGCCACCGTTTCATGCCTTATATTGTGGTAGTTATCGACGAGTATGGCGACCTCATCATGACTGCAGGCAAGGAGATTGAGCTTCCGATTGCTCGTATTGCTCAGCTTGCAAGAGCCGTCGGCATCCACATGATTATCGCAACTCAACGCCCAACTGCAAATATCATTACTGGCACCATCAAGGCAAACTTCCCAGCAAGAATGGCCTTCAAGGTTACAACGGGTGTTGATAGTAAGACAATCCTTGATAGAACTGGAGCAAATCAGCTTGTGGGAAAAGGCGATATGCTCTTGATGACGGGCTCTGAACCTGTTCGAATACAGTGTGCTTTCATCGATACAAACGAGTTGGAGGACATCGTTCACTATATCGCAAAGCAACAAAGCTACACTTCTCCCTACCTCTTGCCGGAAGTTCCTCTTGAAGGAGATGACGAAGGAAGTTTGGGTGATGTCGATTTGACCCACCTTGATCCGCTCTTCGAGGATGCCGCTCGAATGATTGTAAATGAGCAAAACGGCAGCACAAGCATGATTCAGCGCAAGTTCGCTATTGGTTACAATCGAGCAGGACGCTTGATGGATCAGCTCGAAAAGGCTGGAGTCGTAGGTCCCGCAAAAGGCAGCAAGCCCAGAGAAGTGCTTTGTGTAAGCGAAGAACAACTGATGATGATAATGGATAACCTAAGATAAAGACCCCCTATCCCCCTTTAGGGGGAATAAAAGTAACACTATGAACAAATACAAATTATTCTTACTTCTTGTCATCTGCCTCTTTCTCCCCATTAAGGGGGTCGGGGGGTCCGCATTCGCTCAAGATGCCATGAAGGTACTCGACATTACTGCCGACCGCATCCGCAAGGCAGGAAATGTGAAGATTGAATACAAAGCTGGCATCTTTGCAGGAGCAACCGAAAAGGCTTCATCTACAGGAACGATGTGGTTGCAAGAGAGCAAGATGAAGCTTGACACAGAAGATATCAAGACTTGGTACAACGGAAAAACGCGTTGGTGCTACGTTCCTGGCGCTAACGAAGTGAGCATTGACGAGCCTTCGAAGAAGGAAATGGCTGCGATGAACCCTTACACCTTCATGAACATCTATAAGAAAGGCTTCAAGATGACCGTCAAGGAAACCGTCCTTCGAGGTGAAGCTGTTTATGAGGTTTACCTTCGAGCCCGCTATGCAAAGATGGATGTGAAGGAGGTTTACGTCGATATACGCAAAAGCGACTATCAGCCTCTTTGCATTCGAGTGCGTGAAGATAACGATTGGCAACGTGTCAGCATTCTCAGCTTCAAAGGAAATCTTCAGCTGAGCGACGACTTCTTCACCTTCAAAGAGAGTGACTATCCGAATGTCTTAATTAATGATATGAGATAAAACTATGAATCATACTAAACTCCTCATAATAGGAAGCGGCCCTGCAGGCTATACTGCGGCCATCTATGCAGGTCGCGCAAACCTCTCTCCCACCCTGCTTGAAGGACTTCAACCAGGTGGGCAGTTAACTATCACGACAGAAGTTGAGAACTTCCCAGGCTTTCCAGATGGCGTCGATGCCAACGAGTTGATGGACAATATGCGCAGGCAAGCTGAGCGTTTCGGCACTCAGATGCTTCCGAATGTTGTCACTAAAGTTGACCTCGATGCTCGTCCTTTCAAGGTTTCTCTCGATGATGGAAACGAATGGACTGCTGATAGTCTCATCATCGCAACTGGCTCCTCGGCAAAGTATCTTGGCTTGAGCGACGAGCAAAAGTATATGGGACAAGGCGTAAGTGCTTGTGCAACTTGCGACGGCTTCTTCTATCGCAAGAAAGTTGTGGCAGTCGTTGGAGGCGGAGATACCGCTTGCGAAGAAGCTTCCTACCTTGCTGGACTTGCCGAAAAGGTCTATCTTATTGTCCGCAAGCCCTTCCTTCGTGCTAGTAAGATAATGCAGGAACGCGTCTTCAGTAACGAGAAGATTGAGGTTCTCTTCGAGACAAACACACTCGGACTTTATGGAGAGAATGGCGTAGAAGGAGCACATCTTATTTACAGGAAAGGGGAAAGCGACGAAAGGAAGTACGACCTTCCCATTGATGGTTTCTTCCTCGCAATCGGACATCACCCGAATAGTGAACTCTTCTCGCCTTGGCTCAAGACCAACGAAGAAGGATATATCCTGACTGAAGGCGACTCTCCCAGGACAAATGTTGAAGGCGTCTTTGCCGCAGGAGATGTGGCTGACCCGCATTATCGCCAAGCTGTCATAGCAGCTGCAAGTGGAGCCAAGGCAGCTATGGAAGCAGAAAAGTACCTTGCACGATGAACAAATACCAGCTCTATAAACTGATTTGCAAGAATGCCGACCTGAAAGAGAAGCGGCATCCTATGCTCGACAAGAACCGCTTCATGAAGTTCCTGATGATTTTCATGTGGCTCTACTATGCTGCTATTCTGCTCTTCATGGGTGTTGTGATGGCAATGGGCATGAAAAATAGCTATAATGGAGTCGCAGGATATCATGTCTTCGATGGTGGTTTGCTCTACCTGCTGATTTGCGACTTCTGGTTCCGATTCGCCCTTCAGGAGACACCGGCACAAAGTATGCAACAATACTCCTTGCTGCCTGTTCGCCGAAGCTTCCTGATGAACGTCTATCTCACGCGTTCTGGTTTTGCTTGGGGCAACCTTTATTGGTTCTTCTTGCTAGTTCCATTCGGGCTTATCGCAATTGCCATTCCTGTAGGATGGGGAGCTTTCTTCGGCTGGTTACTCGGTTGGTGGCTGCTTTTGGTAGCAAACGGCTTTGCCTATCTCTTCTGCCGAGCCCTTTGCTTGAAGCACTTGTTATGGGTTCTTCTTCCTGCCGCCATTCATGGAGGCATACTGGCTCTCATGCTTTTGCCCGACAAGAATCCTCTCGATATGCTTTGCACCATATTGATGAACGACTTCCTTCATTGGAGGTTGTGGCCTTTCCTCATGGTTGGTTGCATCATTGCCTTCCTCTATTGGGCAAACTACAAACTGCAGATGGGCATGGTATATGATGAGGTAGGCAAAAAGGAAGAAAAGGAAATCAAGCATGCCACACAGTTTAACTTCCTCAACAGATACGGCAAACTTGGCGAGTACTTCAAGCTCGAGATAAAGCAAAGGATGCGAAACAAGTCTGTAAGGATGGCATTCTTTGTTGGTCTTGGCTTTATGATTTTCCTGAGCGCCATCTCCTATTTCACCCCCGCATACGATGGCAGTTTCATGCGTTCCTTCATCTGCCTCTACAATTATGTCGTTCTCGGCATGATGACGCTCGTCACGATTATGTGCTACGAGGGCAATTACATCGACGGACTTATGAGTCGTAAAGAGAGCATCCTGCAATTATTGCAAGCCAAATACTACTTCAATATCTTGTTGCTCATCATTCCGCCCATCATCTTGTTGCCTTTGATGATTATCGGCAAGTTGTCCGTCTGGATGAACATCGGCTACTTCTTCTTCACAGCAGGTGTGCTTTACCCCCTACTCTTTCAGATGGCAGTTTACAACAACAACACCTTGCCAATGAACTCAAAGATAACAAGCAAGCAAGGCAACACAACCCAACAGATTGTCAGCACGGTCATCTTCTTCCTGCCAATCGGTTTGGAGAAAGCAGCCACAGCCATTCTCGGCGCCCCTTGGGGATATGTACTCCTTGCTGTTCTTGGAATAATAGGAATCGCAAGCCATAGGTATTGGCTCCGCAATGTCTATACTCGCTTCATGGCACGAAGATATAAGAATATGGAAGGCTTCCGAGCTTCACGCAATTCATAAAACATTTATCATGGATATCATTGTAAAAGACCTCAGAAAGACATTCGGCGAGAAAGTTGCCGTTGATATAAATGAGTTGACCATCCATAGTGGCGAGCTACTGGGATTGGTTGGTAATAATGGTGCAGGCAAGAGCACGCTCTTCCGCCTTATCCTCGACCTCATCAAAGCCGACACAGGTTTTGTAAGAATGGCAGGCAACTATGGCGAAAAGGTTATCGACATCAATGTCGCCGAAACAGAAGAGTGGAAGGACTGGACAGGAGCTTTCGTTGATGAGGGCTTCCTTATCGACTACCTCACTCCTGATGAATACTTCCAATTCATTGCCCGCCTTACCGATACAAGCGAAGAGCAACTTCAGGATTTCCTTGCAAAGTTCCAGCACTTCATGGCAGAAGAATTGGCTGGGCAGAAGAAGCTCATCCGAACCCTTAGTGCCGGCAACAAGCAGAAGGTCGGCATCATGGCAGCAATGCTCCTGAAGCCTCAGGTTCTCATTCTCGACGAGCCCTTCAATTTCCTTGACCCCAGCAGTCAGAATGCCATCAAACATCTGCTGAAAAAGTACAACGAGGAAACTGGTGCCACGATTCTCGTCAGCAGTCACAACCTTCAGCATACCGTTGATATTTGTCCGCGAATCGTGCTTCTCGAACATGGAAAAGTGATTCACGATATCGACAATAAGGAAAAGCAGGCACAAACTATTCTCGAGAACTACTTCGAGATAAACGACTAATTCAGCCTCCATGAAAAGAAGCCTTCTTCTGCTGCTCTTTGCCTCGTGCTTCTTGTGTCCAGTTTCGGCACAAGTGGACTTGCGCATCCTCAACCACCTCGCAATTGGAGCAGAAGTAGGTACGATGGGAGTTGGCGTAGATGTCAGCATGCCTATTACGCCTTTTGTTGACGTACAGGCTGGATTCTCGATGGTTCCGAAAATGACGTTCAAGACTTCTCTTGGCATGAACGAGCCCTTCCCTGGCATCGACAAGGTTCCAGTTAAGTATCAAACCTTAATGAAGAACGGGAAGGTTTTGGTCAATGTGATGCCGATTCCTTTTCTCACGAGTTTCCATGTTACGGCAGGTGCCTATATTGGCTCCACAGACATAATGGGACTTTACAACCCGGAGCCTCTTCCTACAGAGATTGCGGCACACAATGAGATGAATCCCGACAATAAGCATGGACTTGCTCTTGGCGACTATCTGCTCGAGCCTGATGCTTTGGGCAATATCGATGGTAAGCTCAAGGTCTTCAAAGCAAAGCCTTATGTGGGCATTGGTATAGGTCGAGGCGTCCCTAAAGGAAGGATTGGCTTCAAGTTCGACATCGGTTGCGTCTTCTGGGGAAAGCCTACAGTTTACTGCAATAACATGGAAGTGTTCGATACCGACGAAGGCGGCAAAGGCGAAGATGCCATGAGAATCATCACTAAATTCAAGTTCTATCCTGTAATGAACTTCCGCCTTTGCGGCAAAATCTTCTAATACATGAAGTCGATTCCTCGCGGCATTCCTTGCTTGATAGTTACCATCTGCCTCTTCGGTTACCTATCCTTCGTGATGGGTTTCACGAATGTGCTCAACACCATTATGAGGACGGCTCACGACCTTCTGCTCAACACCGTCTTCTACCTAATGGCAATGTGCGTCTTGACGGCTGCTTTGAGTCGAATCTTTAGTGTCTTTGGAGTTGTGGACCTGCTGCAAAAGATACTCAAACCTGTGCTGCGCCCACTCTTCAACCTGCCTGGCGTATCTTCTGCCGGAGCCTTGATGACATTCCTGAGCGATAAGCCTGCCATCATTTCCGTAGCTAAGAACCCGCTCTTTGCCCGCTACTTCAAACGCTATCAGCACATCAGCCTAGTGAACTTTGCAGGCAGTTATGCGATGGGATTGCTCGTCATCATCTTCATGATGGGTAACGGCTTCTATACCGAACCGCTTTACGGACTCGTTGGAGCCATTATCGGAAGCATTATCGCTACTAGACTGATGCAAAGACTTGTGCTTAAAGAGTTTCCTCAATATAAGGACGAAGATGTTTTCTCTCCCGAAGGAGAGTTGGAGAGAGGGCGAACTCCTTACGAGACACATCCCGACGACCCTCGGCAGACGCTTTTTGTTCGAGTGCTCGACGCTTTGCTCGATGGCGGTAAGACTGGTGTAGAAGTTGGTCTAGCCATTATCCCAGGAGTGCTCATCATTTCGACGTTTGTCATGATGTTTACCTTCGGCGCAGATCCCGAGACTGGAACTTATACTGGAGGCGCTTATCAGGGCACAGAACTCTTGCCTCTTTTGGCAGGAAAGGTTGGCTTCGTGTTCAAATGGCTCTTTGGTTTTAACGCAAGTGAACTCGTAGCCTTCCCCATTACGGCTCTGGGAACAGTCGGAGCAGCTCTCGGTCTTATTCCTGAGATGATGAGCAAAGGCATTATCGACAGTAATGCGATTGCCGTCTTTACTGCAATGGGAATGTGCTGGAGCGGATTCCTGAGTGCCGATGCAGCCACGCTTGATTCGCTCGGCTACCGTCACTTCATTTCCCGCAGCTTTACCTGCACATTCATCGGAGGCATCGCAGCAGGCGTCATTACCCATTGGCTCTACACGCTTGCCACATACCTTTTCTCTTGTTTTGCCTAAAAGAGGAGGGATTATTTTGTGTAGAGGAACCTCTTGATGCTCTTCTTGGGCGTCTTCTCGAACTCTTGCTCCATGACCTTGATGCTGAACAGCTGGGCATAGCTGGGCAGGTTCGGGTTGATTTCCTTGCGGTTCTGCTCCATGATAGTCTCAATATCTGAAGGAGAGAGACGCAGTTTCTTCACCTGCTCCTGGTCGGGATAAACGAGACCCACGAGTTTATCTTCTCGCTGAACTACAAGGCATTCGCTAACAAGCGTCATGTTCGAGAGCTTATCTTCTATCTCTTCCGGATAGACATTCTGGCCGTTTGCTCCAAGCAACATGTTCTTCGAGCGGCCTTTTATAAAGAGGTTGCCATCGGAATTGAGCACGCCAAGGTCGCCAGTATGATACCAACCATCAGCATCAATAGCTGCCTTTGTGGCTTCCTCATTCTTGTAGTAACCGAGCATGACGTTAAGTCCGCGAGTCAGTATTTCTCCTGGGATACGCTCTGGATCTGGGCTATCGATACGCAGTTCCTGATGGAGGACGTTCTTACCGCAACTGCCTACCACTTGGTCTTTCCAATCGTTATAGGTAATGATGGGAGCGCATTCGGTAGCTCCATAACCGACTGTATAGTGGAAACCTATTTCGTGTAGAAGCTGTTCTACTTCCTGATTGAGTGCAGCTCCACCGATAATGACCTCGTAGAAGTTGCCTCCAAGGGCTTGGGTCAAGCCGTCGCAAATCTGCTTCTTGATGCGGTCGCCGATGATGGGAACGTTCATGAGCATCCTTACCTTTGGGTCTTGTATGCGTGGCATCACGGCCTTGCGAACCACTTTCTCGATAATGAGAGGCACAAGGATAAGGACAACAGGCTTCACTTCGGCAAGAGTACGCATCAGGATGGTGGGAGAAGCGGTTTTCGTCAGGAAGTTGACGTGTGCGCCTACCATGAACTCATATGTGAACTCGAATGCCATTCCGTACATGTGTGCCATAGGTAGAATGGAGAGCACATTGTCGCCAGCCTTAATGATATCGCCGAGTTCGTGCTTTGCGAAGTCGCAGTTGCTCCAAAGAGCACGATAAGGAAGCATCACACCCTTGGAATTGCTGGTCGTTCCGCTGGTATAGTTGATTACAGCCAATTCGTCGGGTTTGTCCTGATAGTAGCTGAGGAGTTCAGGCAAGAAACGGCTTGGGAACTTCTCTCCAAAGAGTCGATTGAGGTTCTCGCGAGCATAACCCAGCTTCTCATTACGACAAACGAGCAAGCTATAATCGACCAAAGAGATGATACCCTGCAAGTCGGGCATCTCGTCGGCATTAAGTGTAGGCCAGACCTTGTCGCCCACAAAGAGGAGTTTCGCTTCGCTGTGGTTGATGATATCGTGAACTTGCGAAGGATGGAACTCGTGAAGTACGGGCACAGCTACTGCTCCGTAGGTTAGGACACTAAAGAATGCGGCTCCCCATCGGCTCAGGTTGCGGCCACAGAGAGCTATCTTATCGCCCGGCTGAATACCTGCTTGCTCGAAGAGGATATGAAGTTTCTCGATGATACGGGCAACGTCCTTGTATTGAAGAGTGAATACTCCGTAGTCGGACATCGAATCCAGGAACCAATGGTCCTGAATACTTTTCAGTATCATCTGATTATATGAGGGCACTTGAATCGTTTCCATTTGCACATTTCTTTTAATTTTGTGCAAAGGTACGGCTAATTATGGTATAAAACAAATAATTCGGTAACATTTTTTGCACAAAAGGAGAAAAATCGTGCAAAAAGGAGAAAAAGGGCAGCAAAGGATTAAACCTTTTGTGACAATAAGCGTCAAAACTTATAAATAATAATAATGTATATGAAAAAGAAATGTGAACATTCGCACGAGATGAACCGTCGTCAGTTCCTTGAAAGGCTGGGTTTAGGTTCCGCAACCGCAATTTCGTTGATAACCATCGGTTCGCTCTCGAACTCCCCACTAAAGGCAGAGGGAAAGAATTCATCCATTATGGGAGGATTAGATGGTCAGGAGGCTGAGGAAGGCTCCATGACTTATCGCACCCAGAACGGTACAGGAGAGAAGATTTCTCTGCT
>JAFYYO010000243.1 GCA_017557475.1 Bacteroidaceae bacterium | reverse complement strand
TTGCCGTCAATCTTTGCCTTAGAAGCGAAGACTGCCATCTGTTCGCCGTGCCCGCCATAAGTGTAAGCATCGGTCACCTTGTCCTGCTGCACGCCGAACTCCTGAGCGAGTTGCTGCTGCAGACGGGTTGAGTCGAGAGCTGCGAGAGAGGTAAGCTGGTTGGGTTTCAAGCCTGAATGAATGAGAGCTGTGAGGGCTGTCACGTCAGCAGGATTGAAGATAACGACAACGTGCTTCACGTCGGGGCAATACTTCTTGATATTCTCGCCGAACTCAGCTGCAATCTGGCAGTTGCCCTTGAGCAGGTCTTCGCGAGTCATACCCTCCTTACGGGGAGCACCACCGCTGGAGATGATGTACTTAGCACCTGTGAAAGCCTCAGCAGGGTCGACGGTGTAGGAGATGTTTGCGCCAGGGAAAGCACAATGGCACATCTCGTCGTAAACGCCGTGCACGCCGGGTTCGTAGATGTCATAAAGAGAGATGTTTGGAGTGAGGCCGAGCATCAGCACGCTCTGCACCATGTTAGAGCCGATCATACCGCCGGCACCAACGATAACGAGTTTCTCGTCAGTCAGGAATTTCATGTTGTTTGTTATTTTAGTTGTTATACTTGTTTCAGACTGCAAAGTTACAGTTATTTTCCTTATCTGCCAAACAATCTTGCATAATTTTTCATTATGCCTGTCTCGCAACCTTACCTTTAGGTAAGCAAACCATCGAGCCCGCCTATGCTTCGATGCACAAGCGGGCTCCTTTCTAATGATAAAGTCCTTAGAGACCTTAGAGTCCCTAAAGTCCTTACTTCACAAGCATTTTTTTACCGTTGACGATGTTGATACCCCTTTGCTTCTTAGCAAGACGCATACCTGCGAGATTGTAGATAGTCTCTTCTTCGGTCTCCCCGAGGGAAGAAACTCCTGTTATCAGGTCGCCAGTGTTCAGGATGACTTCATCATAGGCGCTGGGTGAAGTAAAGAAGTAGAAGTAAGGTTCAAAGGCTTGCAGGTAGTCTCCTGTTAATATAAACTGGAGGTCGATACCTGTCGAGCCGGTCAGCCTAAGGTAGCTGTCGTAGTCCCCATCGCTCGTAACGAATTTATATCCAGCACACATGAAGGCACAACTTTCCTTCGAGATATACTGGCTACTTGTGCTTATCGTCACATTCTCGAAGGTGGGGTTGACGAGGTTACTGCCTTCCAACTTCACGATATATGGCGTGCCTGCCTTCATCTCCGTCAAAGGCGTGAGGAAGTTGAGGGAAAGTTTATTGTCAGCGTATGATTCAGATTCGAAAGTCCTGACGTCTGCTCCGGCAAGGGGGCTGTCTTCTACATCGACGTCGAAGGGCAGGCAGATGCCTTGCCACTTGCCGCTCTCGAAGGTGAGATTGTTGATAGTGACATTGGCAAATGCGCCGAAGTGTTGGAAGATGGCATCTTCGTTGTCTCCGTTGTTGTCGAGCGCGAGGTCGATAATATCGTCTTTGGTGACGAATGTCATGACGTCGGTGACGGCGGGTTCATCCACTCCATTGATGTAGCTTTCTATCTTGAACTCGTATTCCGTTGTTTTCTCCAAGCCTGTCAGGACGATATTGGGATCTGTTGTCCAGCGTTCATGCCATTCGCTTTCGGCAGCTTCGGAACGGAAATAGACGGCGATGTTGTCGATAAGGAAGATGTACTGATCATCTGACGTGCATTGGATGGCGATGTACTTTGTGCCGGCGGGCACTGATTGGGTATATTCATGCCAGTCAATGTCTGCGTCGGCGGTCACTTCGCTGCTCCAGGTAAAGTCCGAAATGGCGTTGGTTGTCGTAGAGTAGCCAACCTTGAAGGATTCTGGATAATTTGAATAATAGTTTCGATAGTGGAACTCCAGTGTTGCTTCTTCCGTAATGCCATTGAGCATAGGGGAGATGAGGTACTGGGGAGGATTTGAGGTGTAGTAGAAGCCGAATATGAGATTTCCATCATCATCGTATAATTTGCTACCGGATTTCAGGTTTACTGTCGTCCAGCCCGAGATGCTGCCCGATTCGAAGTCTTCGGAGAGGTAGGTTTTCATTTGTCCGAGAGCTCTGTACTGCACGCGATAGTTGTCACCATAAGCGGTCCAGGAGATATCGGCCGTAGTTGGTGTGGTCTTGACGGCAACATCGGTGGGAACAGGATTGAGTTCGAGGGTCGAGAATGAATGAATGCCTGTAGAAGCATCGGGCTGATTATGCATGATGCCAAGCACTTCGAACTCGTATGATGCACTCGGGTCGAGGCCTTCTATCGTTGCTGTAGTTCCGTTGACATCGATGGTCTGCCATTCTTCTTCGTCTTCTTCTCCTGGTTCGAGGATATTGATGTCGTCCACATTGAGCAAGAAATTGTCACTGCTATCGAAATGGCGAATGGCAACGTAGCCTTGCTGACCGGCATAAGCACTCAGGTCGACGGTATAGTAGCCCCAAGTTCCTTGAACTTTTCTTCTTGAACTCGGAGTGCCCATAGCGGTCATTGTCCATTCCTTAATGGTAACAAAGTCAGCGGGATCGGTGTTGCCACTGGTTGAGACTGCCACTCCGAAGTGCTCATACGGATAATTGGCATCCTGTGCACAGGCATAGAAGGTAATGGAACCGCCCAAAGTTACCTTCGGGGAGACAAGATAATTGTCGGGGGTCAAGGCAGAATTGGCCACATTGCTATAGGAACCGGAAGTAACAAAGTCTTGAGAGCCTTTATTACCACCGTTGGGAATATTACCGGTAAGGTAAATACCACTTGTGGCAGAACCGAGCACCCAATCGTACTCGTCGCCATCGGCATCGATAGTGGTCCAGCCTTGCATGGTGCCGTCTTCGAAGTTGTATTTGGCTCCTGAAATCTTCCTGTACCTCACTTTGTAGCTGTCGCTCTGGCCTTCCCAAGTGATGGTGGCAGAAGTGGGAGTCGTGGTGACGGAGCTGATTTCGGGCGCAGGATTAGGAAGCGATGTGGTGAAGGAAACAGCATTGCTCCAAGCGCTACAGAGCTGCTCGCCATCTTCTTCCACAACGGAGCGCACTGCAATTCGGTATTCCGTTCCTGGCGTAAGTCCTGTTAGGATAAAGGGGTTGTGCGAGGCTTCCGTAATGTTCTCCACGTCATCGACAGCTATTTGCCAAGCGGAGGCTCCGCAGTTGTCTGTCCAGTCGATGGCTGCGGTGTAAGGCGTTACGGCCAGGACTTGAATGTCAGTAGGACGTAGGAAGCGCACGAGCGTTGTGAAGGTCGTGGCGGCAAAATCGTCATATCCTTCCGCCGTTACACGAACATCATAAGTCGTCAACTGATCAAGGCCTGTCAGCGTATAGGTCTTCGCTGTGATAGAGGAGATGGTAGTCCATTCGCTAGAACTGGCAGGCTTGTACTGCAGAGTGAAAGTGGAGAATGTGCTTTCCCATGTAATGGTAGCGCTGTTCCATTGGATGTCGGAAACGTCAAGACTGGAAGGAGCATAACTGATTCCAGTTTCGTTGAATCTCACTTGGTTCTTCACGTTCAATATGGCACCATTGATGCCGGGAGCACTGGCCGGATTATAGTTAGTGTTGTCAGTGAAGGCGCGGATTGCCTGATTGGGTGCATCAAATACGAGGAAAGATGCGGAACCGTTATAGGAGCCCGTATTGTCATCGACAACGAGGACGAGGTTGCTCGAGCCGTTATAGTTGAAGGCCTTCTGGAACCCGATTGCCGTCCACTGATTGCTCTCGAAGGTGACTTCGCCGCTGAAGACCTTGTCGGCTTCCGTGACGTTCACCCAATCCGTCGTGCTCTCGAAGCTAGTTTTGCTGGTCGGCACGAGATAGATATCGATATTGCGTGTCTTTGCTGAGCTCGTATTGTAGAAGCTTACACTTGTGAGTTCCTTGGCACTTCCTAGTTCTACCTTCGTATAGATTTGTTGAGAGAGCGAGTAATTATATAATGCAGAAGTAGGCAGACTGTTGTTGGTATTCTCTCCGCTACCAATCTCGATGAAATCGGGTTCTACGCTTTCGGTAGCTGGCGCGGTAACAGACCAGATGACAGCTTTATGAATATCATTGTAAACCGCGCAGTTGTCGAAGTCGACAAGTTCGGTGCCGCCATTTATGTAGAAGGCACAATCGTCGGCGAAATAGTACCCGTCGTTTGCCTTAAACCTTATGCACAATGAGTAGTTGGTGCCCTCCACGAAGGTACCGGAGAACCATCCTGCTTCATCATCGTCATACCATCCGGACTCGTAATCAACATCATCGTAGATTTGGTAGTTGGCGTCGGAGGGTATGGTTAAATTCAGATGGTCTTGCGAGTTTTGGCCTGCAACGGGGGAGTCATAGCCATTTACATATATGCTATGGATTGGAGTCCCCGAATCTCCGCCGCCAATGAAGCCGAACTTCACCTGGTTCTTCACATTCATGATAGTGCCTGAATAGCTGGTTGCAATGGTCGGGTCGTAGTTGGTGGGGTCGCTGTACATGCGGAGTGCCTGGCTTGTTGCGTCGTAGACAAGGAATGAGGAGCTACCACTCTCATAGCTGCCCGTATTGTCATCGACAACGAGGACAAGGTTGCTCGAGCCGTTATAGCTGTAGGTTTTCTGGAACGTAATTGTCGTCCACTCTCCACTCTCGAAGGCGACCTCGCCGCTGAATACCTTGTTGGCTTCCGTGACGTTCACCCAATCCGTCTCGCTCGTGAAGCTCGTCTTGCTGGTCGGCACGAGATAGACATCAATATCACGTGTCTTTGCTGAGCTCGTATTGTAGAAGCTAACGCTTGTGAGGTCTTTTGCAGCACCCAGCTCTTCTTTCGTATAAATCTGCTCCGAGAGCGAATAGTTATAGAATGAATATGTAGGCAAATAGTTGCTGGTTTCCGTGCCGCTACCTATCTGCACGACTCCAGGTTCGGAGCCGCCACCACCTCCGGCGAAGGTGAGTTGAATCTGGTTGTTGAATACAGTACGACTGGAATTATTAGTTGGTGGTGATGCAAGGTCGACGGTATTAGAAACAGAAGCGCCTACCCAAAAAAGACAATAGTAGTATGATCTCCTGTAAACAAGCCATTCTATTGCTTGGTTGTTACCGGAAACACCGGTCTTGTCGTTCACGATGACACAAAGGTTACCTGTTCCGTTGTACTGGAAGGGTTTGTTGAAGTTGATTGTCGTCCAACCTCCAATGGGGAAAGTCACACTTCCACTAAAGACCTTATCGGCTTCCGAAATGTCTGTTATCCAATCTGTTTCGCTGCTGAAAGAACTCTTGTCGGTCTCCACCAGATAGATATCAAGGTTTCGTGTTTGAGGGGTAGTAGATTCATTCCGAGTTTTTACTGCGTTAAAGGCGATACTGGTGATGGTGCCGGTCTTGCCAATTTCAGAAGGAGCATAGATTTGCTGCGAGTATGTATAATAGAAGTTAGAGTTAAATGGCGTAGGCAAGTTGGTTTCTTCGCCGCTGCCGACCTGAACGACTTCGCCTGAGCCTCCGCCACTAAAGGTGAGTTGAATCTGGCTCTTATAGGAAAGGAGTTGTGAGGCCTCGCTCGCGTTCGAAGCCGTACTTCCTGGCGAAGCGGGATCATAGGCGCCATAACTGTCATTATACCTGTAGATAGCCTGATTCTCTGCTTCTGTTGTGTACCAATATCTGCCTGTACCATACACATAAGAACCTGTATGGTCGTTCACGGTGACGCAAAGATTTGCCGAACCGTCGTAGGAGAAAGCCTTGCTGAACTCGATTGTCGTCCAACCCGTAGCTGTAAAATTCACTTCGCCGCTGAAGACTTTGTCGCTTTCCGAGACAGGGATGAAGTCCGTTCCGCTACTGAAAGTCGACTTGTTGGTCTTTACCAGATAGATGTCGATGTTTCGGCTCTGCCCGGGATCCTCGACGATTTTGAACGCAATGCTCGTGATGTTACCCGTCGTACCTATCTCCGCGACGGTATAAATCTGCTGAGTGAAAGTGTAATTCCAGTTCGTTACCAAGGGCACGCCTTTGTTGTGAGATTCGCCGCTGCCGATTTGGATGGTTTCTGCTTTTGCCATGCCGAGACAAGCAAGCAAAAACATAGCTGTGAGTAATAGTTTGTTTCTCATAATAGTATCGCTTTAAGGATAAAACATAATTTTCTGGTACAAAGTTACGAATAAGTGAGCGAAAAAACAAATTTATTTGAGTTTTTCCGAGCGAGAGTAACTAAGACCGCAGGTCAAAGTTATGATTTAGTGTGCACAAAACAAAATAATTTTGCTATCTTTTTATGATTAACCATAAAAAAGTAGTATCTTTGCAACGGTAAAAGTTTTAAGGATAACACAAGTTCAACTAATTAAAACGCATCAAAGCTATGAGAGTCATCATCGAACCTGACTATGAGAACCTGAGCCGTTGGGCTGCTGAGTATGTTGCCAAGAAGATTAACGAGGCGAAACCAACCCCTGAAAAGCCTTTCAAACTGGGCTGTCCGACCGGTTCTTCGCCGCTTGGCCTCTACAAGCACCTCATCGAGATGTACAAGGCCGGCAAGGTTTCTTTCCAGAACGTCATCACCTTCAATATGGACGAGTACGTCGGCCTGCCTGAAGAGCATCCCGAGAGCTACCACAGCTTCATGTGGACCAACTTCTTCTCGCACATCGACATCAAGAAAGAGAACGTCCACATCCTCAACGGCAACGCTCCCGACCTGGCTGCGGAATGTGCTCAGTATGAGGCAGCTATCAAGGCTGCAGGCGGTATCGACCTCTTCATGGGCGGCATCGGTCCCGACGGACACATCGCTTTCAACGAGCCCTTCAGCTCCCTACAGAGCCGCACCCGAGTGAAGAGCCTCACCACGGACACCATCATCGCCAACAGTCGCTTCTTCGATAACGACGTGAACAAGGTGCCCAAGACGGCGCTGACGGTCGGTGTCGGTACTGTGATGGACGCCAAGGAAGTGCTCATCGTAGCGAACGGCCACAACAAGGCTCGTGCCCTGCAGCATGCGATTGAGTGCGGCGTCAGCCAGGAATGGACCATCAGCGCCCTGCAGATGCATCCGCATGCCATCATCGTTTGCGACGAAGCCGCTACCGACGAGCTCAAGCACGGCACCTACAAGTACTTCAAAGACATAGAGAAGGGGAATCTGTAAAGGTTAAAGTCCTTAAAGTCCCTAAAGACCTTAAAGACCTTAAGGACCCTATAAATAATTAACTTAACCCTCAACACAATGGAAACACTTCTTATTGGTATCATTACCGGTATTTTGGCTGGTTTCATCGCAAGTAAGCTGCAGAGCGGCACAGGCAAGGGTCTGCTACTCGACCTCTTCCTGGGCATCGTCGGCGGTCTGTTCGGAAGTTGGCTGTTCGGCCTTCTCGGCATCAACATTGCCGGTTGGCTCGGCTCGCTCATCTGCGCAGTAGTCGGTGCAGTCATCATCCTCTGGGTCGTTTCGAAACTGAAATAAAAGCCCTCTCCTAGCCTCCTTCCTGAAGAAGGGGGCGGGATAGCTTTTCGGTTCCAAGAGGAGAATTCCACTCTTCCCTCGAAGGGTGGAAATAGAGGTTGTGGCACTATTTCCGAGAGCCCTTCCACTGTGAACAAATGTTAAAATGCAGGCTTGGCACAAAAATAATCCCTAATCTCTAATCCCTAATCCAAAATTTATTTCTACCTTTGCACCGCATTTGAGGGACACCCCTCCTTTGCGACCCTAACATGGTGCCTATAGTTCAGTTGGTTAGAGCGTCAGATTGTGGTTCTGAATGTCGTCGGTTCGAGTCCGACTAGGCACCCCCCGAAAGAAAGCTTCCCAAGCAGATTTGCCTGGGAAGTTTTTTTGTATTATTATGCGTTTAAAGCCTCGTTTGCAAACATCCCCAGTGTCGTTTGGCATCTTAACGTGTTATGTTTGCCGATGCTCCACGGAGTATTTGCGTTTACTCCTGCCTGTGTTTGGGAATACAACGAGGAGATTTCTCAAAGTACTCTACACTCTACACCGACCTATTATAATCGACTGATTTTTAATACGTAGCACGGGTGTAGAGGCTCTACATCACTCTACACCTACTCTACACCAAAGCAATCTCTTGTATATCAAATCCTTAAGGGATGTTGGTGTAGAGTGCAGAGTATTTTGAAAACTTTTTCGCAAAACACTCGTCACTCATCAATGTCGCTGATAATGAGGAAATAATACCCTGATGAGTATATGATGAGTCGTCAAACACTCATCATATTTTATTCTGCTGATACTCTTTGCGTTAAGTGCCAAACCTGACGAGTGATGAGTGTTTTTGATTTTTCTCGCGATATAATAATCTTCATTCTTCATGTAAATTTTCAACTTTCAATTATCAAATATCAATTAAATTGTGTATCTTTGCAACGCATTCTGTAAAGAATGCAAACATATTTGCTCAAATTCCCTGTCGAATCAGCACCTCGGAAAGGAAACAACGAGCAAAAAACCTAAGTACGTTTGGAGTGCGCACCAAGAGTGTGCTTCTCCGTAGTACTTAGGGGCTTGTGCTGAGCCTGACAGGGATATGGCAGGGGCGCACTCTTTTCGTATCCAAGAATTAGTGCTAACTTGTTGAATAAAAATGTTTGTATTAACTGAAGATTATAGATATGAAACAGAAACTTCTATTTTCTCTTTTGTTGACCATACTGCAAACACCTCTCTTATTGGTAGAAAGTTTTGCAAAAACACCTTGTGAATCACTAATGAATCTTGTTATCAACCTCCCAGCAATGGATCAGACTTGCGTAAAACGACATAATATTCATCCAGATTCTGCTTTGAACCTCCTAAATAATATTGGCCGTCCTTCTGCAAAATTATCCGACATGTCTTCTGGAGTAGTCACTCCTCCTGCTAATGGTGAAGTGGAGTACTTTACACTGGAAAGCACAAACAGCAAGGGCGGCAATGTTACGAGAACCGTAGAGGTTATATGGGTTGGCTACGACGATGTATACATCCAAGGCTTGAGCTATTATTTGCCTTATGCCTATGTGAAGGGTACCTTTAAGGGCGATGATGTTATCTTCGAGAAGGGGCAATACATGGGCTCGTACAATGGCAACGATGTATATTTCGGTGCAATGGTCAATAATACTTTTGTTGATGCAGTCGCCACATTCGATGAAGATGAACATGCATTTATTTTCTCCGAATGTGTGGTTGATAACGCTACTGCAGGGGATTTGAGTGTACTTGCTTACTGGGAAAGAAATTTGATAATTGCTCCTATGGGAGATGATATTGATATGCCAGTTGAGATTCCCAGCGACATGGAAATTGAGACGTATGCCTATACAGCATATGACTATTTCGCTGAGGTGGATGTCTCTGGAAACTTGAATATCGGTTTCTATGGCAACGACGTGTATATTCAGGGTATGTCGACCGATGTTCCTTCTGCATGGATTAAGGGTACGTTTTCAAACGACACAACTGTTCTTTTCCCGTCTGGACAGATGTTGAATGAAGAGTTGTACTTCATCTCTTATAATGGCAGTGAACACCCTGCCGAAAACTATACACTTATCTATGAGCCTGAGACTTGTAGTTTTTATGAAGGTCCCGAGGCTCCAATGATAAACTTGTACAAGGACAGAATATATTATTCAGTATATCAGTTCTATTATAAATATGAGATAAATAGAGAACACATCTTAACCTATATGGTAGATAATGATATATATAAGACCATCACTATTGTTGGTGGTTCTACCATCACTCCCGAACCTGCACCTACGAAAGAAGGCTACACCTTCAGCGGATGGTACGGCCTGCCCGAAACAATGCCAGCAGAAGACGTAACTGTAACAGGTTCTTTCATCATCAATCAATATACAATCATCTTCAATACAGATGGTGGAGATCCGATAGAAAGCATTACTCAAGATTATGGTAGTACAATAACTCCTCCTGAAAACCCCACAAAAGAAGGCTATACGTTCATTGGCTGGGAGCCTGACATCCCGGAAACAATGCCTGGAAACAACTTGACATGTGTTGCTCAGTGGAAAGTCAACAGCTACACCATAACATATATAGTAGATGGTAATGTATATAAAAGCGATTCAATCGCATATGGTTCTGAGATAACTCCTGAACCAGCACCTGTAAAAGAAGGATATACATTCTCTGGATGGACTTATATCCCTGCCACAATGCCCACTGCGGACGTGATAGTTATGGGCACATTCACCATTAACAGCTATACCCTGACCTATATAGTGGATGGTGAAGAGTACAAGACATCAACTGTTGTCTATGGTTCTGAGATTACTCCTGAAGAAGAGCCTACTAAGGAAGGCTATACCTTCAGTGGATGGAGTGAAATTCCAGAGACAATGCCTGCAGAGGATGTAGTGGTGACTGGAAGCTTCATTGTAAACAATTACACTTTAACCTACATTGTTGATGGTGAGGAATACAAGACCGATTCCATTGCATACGGAACAGCTATCACTCCTGAAGAAGAACCCACTAAAGAAGGCTACACTTTCAGTGGTTGGAGTGAGATACCAGAAACCATGCCTGCGGAAGATGTAACAGTGACTGGCTCATTTACTATCAATCAGTATCTGCTCACTTACGTTATTGACGGTGAAGAGTACAAGTCATACGAGGTTGATTACAACACAGCCTTGACTCCCGAACCTGCTCCAACAAAGAAAGGCATGACCTTCTCAGGATGGGGCGAAATTCCAGAGACAATGCCTGCTCACGACTTGACTCTGACAGGAACTTACAGCTGGGCAAAGGAAATAGTTGACGGCGTTATCTATCAAGTCACCGATACTCTGAACAACTATGCTTCCGTCATTGGCATAGAAGATGCAAGTGAAGTGACAATTCTCTCGGATGTGATGATTGATGAGTATTGCTATACGGTTAACAACATTGAAGACAACGCTTTGCCCAAGACTGCAACGATTAATGTCTCTGTAGGCAGATTGTTGCTGTGGCTTTGGGAGAATGGCTACGAAGACATCAAGGAAGCAGAAAGCGGCAGAAGCCTGAGTGCTCCGGAAATAGCATTGGTTAATGCAACTGCAAGTTCCTTGACCTTGTCTTATATGAATGAATATAAGGAACTCAGCGAAACAGTAACAGCCCTTGGCTCGCCCATTGAAAAGGGAGAGAATGGATATGAGATTGTCCTCAAAGGCTTGGAGCCAAACAGCCTTTACGAGGAACTGGCTTCTGTTACGCTGACATTTGAAGATGCTTCATACACGAAGTCCTTCTCTTTCCGTACAGAACCCCTCACTCTTACTACCCAGCAACCTAAGGTCATAACGGTAGGAAATGTCGTCGTTGCCGCCACCTCGAATCTTGATGATGAAGAAACAAATGTGGGTTTTGAGTGGAGACGAACTGACTGGACGGATGAATTCGCATCGAACTCTGGTGCAGCCTATCTCTATGAGGGCACGATGGAAGGCTACATCCGCAACCTCTATACAGAGAAGCTGTGGAAGTTCAGACCATTCTATCAGTCAAACTCTGGCAACCGTTACTATGGCGAATGGGTTGGCATAGACCCAACAAACACAAGTTACTTCGAGCCAACTGTTCACACCTATGCTCAAATCACCGTTACAGGCAACAGAGCAGAGGTGAAGGGCTATGCTATGCGAGGCACGGACAATGTAGTGAGTCAAGGCTTCATGTATTGGCCTGCAGGTTCCGCTTCTTCACCTCGAGGGAAAGCGAAAGCAGCTCCCAATGGCGCAATAACAGTATTGGCTAGTGGCAATGTGATGACTGCCACATTGGAAGACCTCGAATATGAGACAACTTACTGCTATGCAGCCTTTGTGACAACCTCAGAAGGTGAGACGTTCTTTGGTGAGTCTCAGACATTCAGCACTAGCTACGATGCAGATGGAATCAAGGACATTGAACATTCACCATTGAACATTGAACATTCAAAGGGAGCTGTCTACAACCTCGCAGGGCAGAAAATAGTAAATGGTAAATTTTCAAATGGTAAATTGCCGCGGGGCCTTAACATCATCCGCTACTCGGATGGCTCGACAAAAAAGGTCTTGGTGAAGTGAGACCTCTCTAACGCAAAGCAGCGAGCCTGGAACTGAACCCAAGCCCGCTGCTTTTTTATAGAAACCCAAAAACTATTGTACGCCGAAACGATAGATGGTTGTGGTCTTGTACTCTTCGCCTGGACGAAGGGTTGTGCTGGGCCATTCGGGATGGTTGGGGCTGTCGGGATAGTGCTGAGTCTCGAAGCAGAAAGCACTGCGACGAGGATACTTCACGCCCTTCTTGCCCACGAAGCTGCCATCGAGGAAGTTGCCTGCATAGAACTGAACGCCGGGCTGGTC
>JAFYYO010000242.1 GCA_017557475.1 Bacteroidaceae bacterium | reverse complement strand
GACAGCAAGAACTCACTCATTCGTGGTGAGGCAGACAATACTCCGAAGGACGGCGCTCAACTGAAACTCATGCTCGAACAGCTCGACAAACAGGCTTCCGTGCTGGAGTCTCTGTTTAGTGGAACTACGCAGACAGATACGGAAGTCTTCTCTTTCTTCTACGACCCCCAACAAGAAACCAATCGCGACATCTTGTTCCGCTTCTCGCAGAAGCTTGGAGTAGTGGATGCCGACAATCTTGCAGGCGAGCCAGTCATCGCTTCCATCAAGGTTTTGGAGACAATTCCAGCCTCTGTTCCTTCTGAGGAGACTGCCAAGAAACGTGCTAAGATGGAGCACGGCGTTTATTATAACGTACCTGCTCGCACTAAGATTAATGTCTCGTATAACGGGCATGAATATGTCAATATGGAGACTCCGATGGCACAGTTCGGCATCGTAGAAATCCTCTCCAACACGCTCTTCGACAAGAAGACAAACACGCAGGTAACCTTCTTCCAAACTACTGGCGGAACGAAAGACGTGATGGAGTAAGAAACATCACCAGTGTTGTTGCCAATCATTACACGTTATGATTGCAAACATTACACGTTATGATTGTAAGCATTACACGTTATGATTGTAATTAATCCACGTTAAGTTTGTGGATATATGCAGGGACGTCTGAAAACGTCCCTTTTTTTATGTTCACTGTAAATAAGGCGTTTTTTTTTTGCAAAAAGTAGCATGCAATATAAATATTGAATATCTTTGTCGCACATTCTATAGTAAATAGCACATTTATCCTTTATATAAACCTTTTACAAACTCAAAACAACATGAAACAGAAATTACTTCTTTTCCTTATTGCTCTAATAGGGCTGTTCGGAAACAGTGTGCGTGTTGGAGCGCAGGTAGTTCCCGATCCTACTGCACAATGGAACTTCAACAATGCGAGCGACTTGATGGCTCCCGATAAGGGAAGTCTGACGATGACTCCCGCAGTGTTAGGTTCGAAAAGCATTACGCTTTCCACTCTCAACGGGGCTGGCATAACCCAAACAGATGGTCCCGTCGATGGAAGCAAAGCTATCTTGGTGCCAGCAACTTCGGCCTTGAAAGTGTCTCGTGCAGAAGGCTCAGCCGCTTCGCAGGCCTACACCATCTTGATGGACATTATGGCACCTAATACCAATCCCTACGACGGCTTGTTCCAAACGAAAGAAGACAACACCAACGACGGCGACCTTTTCATCCATGAGCACAAGATTGGTATAGGTTCCTTTACCAGTCCCGGCTATTTCGGGAGCATTCAGGATGGCAAGTGGTATCGCGTCGTGCTGAGCTATCGTGACGGCAAGAACATTCTCTATGTGGATGGGAAGAAACTCGTCGCTGCCAATCCCGACAACAACGACCGCTTTAAGATAATGCCCTTTGGCTTCTATCTGTTCTGCGACGAAGACGGCGAGAAACAAGACAACTACGTTTCCCAAGTAACTTTCTGGGAAACTCCACTTACCGATGCACAAGTAATCGAGTTGGGCAGCGCCGTTCCTCCTGTTGTAACGGAAATTGCTACTGCAGAAGACTTGGTGAACTTTGCCCAATACGTAAAAGCTGGCAACAACGATGCTCATGCCGTATTGACAGCCGACATCACCCTTACCGATCCTTGGGAGACTCCTATCGGTATCGATGGCACACCCTATTCAGGTGTCTTCGACGGACAAGGACACAAGATTTCAGGTTTCGATGGAACAAGTATCGGAAAGTTCGGTCTATTCGGCTTCACCAGCTCCGCTGTCATCAGGAACTTCAGCATCGATGGTTCACTTACCGTAACGGAAGGAACTGGTTCTGGAGTTGTAGGATGGACGACAGGTAGCACTATTTCCAATGTTCACTCCTCTTTGACAATTGCCGTAACAGAAAGCGGAACACATCATGTCGGCGGCGTAGTAGGCTCTGCTCAAGGCAGCAATACCATTAGCGGCTGTAGCTTTGCAGGTTCTATGACGGTAGTCGCCGGCAATAATGACAACTTTGCCGGCATCGTGGCTTATCTTGGAGGCGATTATGTAGAGTATTGTACCAACTACGGTGACATCACTTACGCTGACACAAACTGTGCCGCAGGCGGCATTGCAGGCTACCTCAACAATACTGGCTCAACAGTGAAGGGCTGTTTGAACATAGGCAAGTTAACTTGCGAAGACTCCGAAGCAAATCCCACTTTCGGCAGTGCAATCGTAGGTCGCTTAAGGACATTCGATGCTAATAAACTGACGGGTAACTGCTGGCTTGAAGGCAGTGCTTATGGCGCAGGTCGCAACGATAGCTGCGTAGATGCGCTGACATCAGCCCTTAGCTTCGCTACCGAGCAGCTTTCTTCTGGTGCAGTATGCTATGCATTGAATGGCGACCAGTCGGAAATCGGCTGGTATCAGACTTTGGGCACCGATGAAGCTCCCGTGCTTGACTCTACTCACGGACAAGTCTATATGATTGGACGCCTGCACTGTAATGGCGATGCCTATGGAGACGCAACCTATACCAACACCTATACAGAAGTTACTCAGGACGACCACAACATCGTTGATGGCTTCTGCGACTATTGCGGTCTCTACTTCGAAGATGGCATGACTCCCAATGCTGATGGTTTCTACGAGATTGCCAATGCCAAGCAGCTCACATGGTTCAGAATGAAGGTAAACAAGGGAACCATTAACGCCAATGCCATTTTGACTGCCGACATCGACTTTACTGACCTGATGCCAGAAGAAGCAGACCCAGAAGAAACTAAGGTTGTCTGGACGCCTATTGGTGACTGGAGTACAGGCAATCAAAATACTTCTGCTTACGGCGGTCATTTCGATGGTCAAGGACACAAGATTCTTCACTTTAACTCTACTGCCAATCAGAATTTCTTCGGCCTCTTTGGCGTTATCACCAGTGGCTGTCTCATTGAGAACTTCACAATCTATGGAACAATCAATACAGCTTACCAATATACAGGCGGTGTTGCCGCCTATGCACGCGATAATGAACTCGCTATCAAGGGCATCCAAAGTTACGTAAACATCAATAACACCTATGCAGGCGGCAGACAAGCCGGCATCTTGGGCGGTGCTCATGGAACGATGACCATCATAGAAGGCTGTACCTACTCCGGCACTCTGGCTGCCAGCGATGCAGGTGGTAGCGGTAACTATGGTGGTATCATCGGTTATGTCAACAACAGTACCTCAACCTATGTCAACATCACCAACTGCCTGTTCGACGGCAAGCTTGTCAACACCAACGATGCTCCTGGCGGCTGCACCTTTGGCGGCATAGTAGGTTATGCAAACGCACCCTTCGCAACTATCAAGAACTGTTTGTCCATTGGTACTGTAGAGTCAGCAAGATATGCTCAGTTCTTCGGTGCTCTGAATGGTCCGAACTCGAAGATTATCAACAGCTACTATCAGGGCGACTACATCAATGGCTCTTCAAGCGGTAAGACCGCCAATCCTCAAGAGGCAACTCTTGTTACCGACGAGCAACTGGCAAGCGGTGAGATTGCTTGGAAACTGAACGAAGAAGCTTTCATCGATGTTGTATGGCTTCAGACTCTTGATGAAGATTTCTATCCCTTGCCATATGGCGACAGTAAAGTTGTTTATCTGACAAAGGACGGAGACTATGCAAACATCAATCCCGACGATCCCTCGTCTGTAGCAGCCTTCATTAGCACCATTATTGCCCACGAAACTGAGTTCATCGAAGAAACAGTTGCTTATCAGGAACTGCTCGACGAATATGCAGCAGAGGTTCAGTCATGGGAGAGCATCGAAACTCTCAAAGAATTCCTTGAGACATATCAGGCTTCTAATGATTTGAAGGAGAGCATTAAGATATCTGCTGCCAACTATGACACATACGTACAGACCTGCGAGGAAGCTACCATCTATCTGCAAGAGAACGACCTTGAAGGCGAATGGAGCGACTTCCTACGAACATATCTTCAAGATAATGTAGAGCCCAACAAGAACTATCCCAACGGAAGCTATGCCTACATCATGGAGTATCTCAATCTGGACGACGAAGCCCTTGCAGACGAAATCGCCTTCGTTAACCAGATGCTGGAGAATGCCATCGCAGGTGGCATCACTCCTGGAACCGAGATTACTCGCTTGCTGGTAAATCCCAACTTTGAAGATGGTTATGAGGGATGGACTGTTGAATTCGAAGGCGGCACCGCAAGCATTGCTGGCAATACCGCAATCATGCCTATTCCCGAAGCATTTAACAACAAGAGTTTCGATGCTTCCCAGACGTTGACGCAACTGCCGAATGGTATCTACATGATGGATGTCAACGGCTTGTTCCGTGCTGGCTCGGATATCTATTCCAAGTTCTATGCAGGCCAGCTCTACCTGAACAACACCGTGAACTACTTCATGTCGCAAGGCGAAGATGTCATCTCCTATGAAGATGCAGAGCCTGGAGTGAACTGTCTCGGCCAAGGTGGCGATGCTGCATATGATGACGATGTGTCTGGTTGGGTTCCCAATTCTCGTGACGCCTGCTCTGTTGCCTTTAATGCTGGCCGTTACCAAAACTTCTGTGCAACTGAAGTGACCGACAGCACACTGACAATCGGCACGCGCAATCAAGGAACCGGTCTTGCTAATGACTGGATGCCATTCGGCGACCTGCATGTCTTCTATCTTGGCACAGCAGAGGAAGCCGACGAGAAACTTACTGAGGTGCTCGAAGGCTATCAGGCTCGTGCTCAGGTTATCGTGGACTTTGACTTCAGCGACGCCGACGACGAACTCGCTCAGCATCCCAACATCTCGGAAGATCTGAAGACACAACTTGGAGCTGCCATCGCAGAAGTCGAACAGACCGAAAACAAGATTGCTCTCATCAATACCTTCTCCGATCTCTTCAACCAAGTACTCACATGTCGCAAGGCTTACATCGCCATGCTTACTGCAGCGAACAAATTGTACGACCTCATTGGTGAGTTGGATGCCGAAGGATTG
>JAFYYO010000241.1 GCA_017557475.1 Bacteroidaceae bacterium | reverse complement strand
GTGGATGCCATCACAGCATCAACCATAACCAGCCGAGCTTTCCTTCGTTGCATCAATGCAGCTTACAAGACGCTCTCCGAAAGTTCTGCCGACGGACAAAGCGGAGCCAGCAAACAAGCAAATGATAATAACATTTAACGAATAGGAGGAAACTAAAATGAACAACATAAAAGTCCTACTAAACGGTATTATAAAGGAGAATCCCACGTTTGTGCTCCTGCTTGGCATGTGTCCGACGCTTGGAACGACCAGCAGCGCCATAAATGGTATGTCGATGGGTCTTGCCACAATGGCTGTCCTCATCTTCTCCAACCTTATCATTTCGCTTATCAAGAACCTGATTCCTGATATGGTACGCATTCCTTCGTTTATCGTCGTGATTGCGTCTCTCGTGACAATCCTGCAGATGCTCATCAAGGCTTATGCTCCCGAAGTGGACAAGAGCCTTGGTCTCTTCATTCCGCTGATTGTGGTGAACTGCATCATCCTTGGTCGAGCAGAAGCCTTTGCCGCAAAGAATGGCGTTATCAGTAGCGTTTGCGACGGCATCGGAATGGGTATCGGCTTTACGCTTGCCCTTACCCTTCTGGGAGCTGTTCGCGAGTTGCTCGGCACAGGAAAAGTGTTCAACACGACGCTCTTCCCAGAGGAATACGGAGCACTCGTCTTCGTCTTGGCACCTGGAGCCTTCATTGCTCTCGGTTATCTCATTGCTATCTTCAACAAGTTTAAAAAGGCATAACTATGGCATACATTCTTATATTTATCACAGCAGTCTTTGTTAACAACATCGTACTGTCGCAGTTCCTGGGCATTTGTCCTTTCCTTGGTGTCAGCAAGAAAGTTGATTCTGCCCTCGGAATGGGAGCCGCAGTGGCTTTCGTGCTTACGCTTGCCACCATTGTCACCTATCTTCTGCAGGTTTATGTGCTGAATGCTTTTGGCCTCGAGTACCTTCAGACCCTTGCCTTCATCTTGGTGATTGCAGCCCTCGTACAGATGGTTGAGATAATCCTGAAGAAGAGCGCTCCTGCTCTTTATCAGGCGCTTGGCGTCTTCTTGCCGCTCATCACGACAAACTGCTGCATCCTAGGTGTTGCAATTCTCGTGGCAAACAGCACTTATGCTACTCAAGGCCTCGAGCCTAACCTCTTGACCGGCGTCGTCTTTGCCATTAGTACAGCTATAGGCTTCGCTTTGGCACTTGTTGTCTTTGCAGGCATTCGCGAGCAACTCGCCATGATGGACGTGCCAAAAGGACTGCAAGGCATGAGCATCGCCCTGATTACCGCAGGTCTTCTTGCAATGGCCTTCATGGGCTTCAGTGGCGTAGATAACGGACTGAAGGTCTTGTTCGGCCTCTAATTCATAACTCTTAACTATTATCTCTTAACTCTTAACTAAATATGAACATCCTTTTAACAGGTGGTGCTGGATACATCGGAAGCCACACCCTCATAGAGTTAGACAAAGCTGGACACAGCGTCGTTGTAGTCGATAACTTCTACAACTCCCAGCCCGAAGCCATTCGTCGTGTCGAGAAGATTATCGGCCATAAGGTTATCATGGTAGAGGCCGACATTCGCGACCGTGCAGCGATGGACCGCGTTTTCACAGAGCACAAGATTGATGCAGTAATCAACTTTGCCGGCCTGAAAGCCGTCGGAGAGTCCGTTGCCAAGCCTCTCGAGTACTACGAGACCAACATGAACGGCGTTTTCGTGCTGCTCGATGTCATGCGCCAGCACGGCTGCAAGAACTTCATCTTCTCTTCCAGCGCAACCGTTTACGGCGACCCTGCCATCATCCCCATCACCGAGGAATGCCCGAAGGGACAGTGTACCAACCCTTATGGATGGACTAAGTCCATGCTCGAGCAAGTGCTGATGGATGTTCAGAAAGCCGATCCCGAGTGGAACGTCGTTCTGCTGCGCTACTTCAATCCCATCGGAGCACACGAGTCGGGCTTGATTGGAGAGAATCCCAACGGCATTCCCAACAACCTGATGCCTTACATCACACAGACTGCCATCGGCATTCGCAAGGAACTTGGCGTCTTTGGTGATGACTATGACACGCCCGATGGAACAGGTGTTCGCGACTACATTCACGTTGTTGACCTCGCTACAGGTCATGTATGTGCACTCAAGGCCATTCAGGAGAACAAAGGCCTCGCCATTTACAACCTCGGAACCGGTCACGGCTACTCTGTTCTCGATGTCGTCAAAGCCTTCGAAAAAGCCAACGGCCTCAAGGTGCCTTATGTCATTAAGCCTCGTCGCCCAGGCGATATTGCCACATGCTACTGCGATCCTGCAAAGGCAAAGCGTGAACTCGGCTGGGAAGCTAAATTCGGCATCGAAGAGATGTGTCGTGACGCTTGGAACTTCCAGAAGAATAACCCTAACGGATATAATTAAAAAACATTCCACGTTATGATTGCAAACTAGGCACGCCTAGTTGCCCAACTAGGCACGTCTAGTTTGCTAATTAGCCACGTCTAATTTGTCAACTAGCCACGCTTAATTTGAAAATAAATATAAACTAAAATAAAGATGAAAAGATTAACCTTATCCTTTTTGACGCTCTGCTTTGCTCTTGTAACAATGGCAGAGCCTATTAGCAAGCAAGCTGCGCTTTACTCTGCTCAGGCTTACATGCTTGCAAAAGGTAAAAACGTCAATGCGACACAAGTGCCATTCAAGTCTTCTCGCAAAGGAGCTGCCCAGCAGACAACCGAAGAGAATCCCTACTATTATGTCTTTAATGCAGGGAATAATGATGGCTATGTGATTGTTTCAGGTGACGACCGCACAGAACCAATCCTCGGTTATGTGGATCATGGAACATTTGATCCCGAGAACATTCCCGAGAACATGCGTTCTTGGTTGCAACTCTATGCCGACGAGATTAAGTTCATCATCGACAATAACATTCAGCCGAACGACCCCATTATCAAGAAACGAAACAAAGTGGCTGGCACAAAGCATAGCGTTGGCGAAATGCTTACAACACGCTGGAACCAAGGAAGGCCGTACAACCTCACTTGTCCCGACTACTATAGGGAAGATGATGTGGAAGAAGCAGATACGCTACCCTTGAGAGTAGGACCAGCAACAGGTTGTACAGCCACAGCTATGGCTCAAGTGATGTACTTCTACAAGTATCCCGCAAAGATAAAAAAAGAAATCCCAGCATATAGCATCACATACACATCTAAAAAGGATAATTCTGTAAAAAAGACCATAAATATTCCCAGGATACCTCGCAATACTGTCATTGACTGGGAGAACATGCGTGACACTTATTCTTGGCAGGGCGAAGCGTATGCAAATGTGAATGACACGGCTGTTGCCAACCTGATGCGTTATTGCGGTCAGGCTGTAACCATGCATTATGGCCCATCTTCCGGAGCAAACTTCAGCGCTGAAGCATACATTGACTACTTTGGTTTTGCGAACGGTGCCCATGTGGGTGAACGTCGCGACTACACTATCGACGACTGGTTCGATGCCATCTATAATGAGATAGATTTAGGCTATCCCGTTCTCATCTCAGGCTTCTCGTCGGGTGGCGGTCATGCCTTTGTGATTGACGGATTTGATGGCGACAACCTCTTCCACCTCAATTGGGGATGGGGAGGCGGTAGTAATGGATGGTTCCTTGTCGGTATCCTCAATCCTGGCGACACAAGCGGTATAGGAGCAAGTAGTAGTAGCGATGGTTACAGCATGAGTCAGCGTGCTCTCTTCAACCTTCGTGTTCCTAACACTCCTAAAACAGATTCTTATCTTACGATAACCGATGTGTCAATTGGCGGCACTAACATCGAAGCGAAATTCACAAACAAAACAGGTGCTACTGGTACTTTCCATACAGGCATTGTAATGATGGAAGAAGATGGTTCTCTCACTCTCGTTGGTAACAGATTAAGCTCGAGTTTGAGTAGCGGCGCTTCCGTAACAAAAAAATTCCCAATTGCGAATAAACTAACTGAAGGTACCTACAGACTCTCGCCAGCCAGCAAGCCGTCGAGAAGTGAAGAGTGGAATCCAGAATATGACTTCCTAACCCAATATATCGAGGCTGCGGTCGATAGTACGGGCGCTGTTGTTTACCTTCAGTTCCACAAACCCGTTTACACAGGAGAATCCATTAGTATCGACACTATCGTATTCCCTGGTACTCGTATTGCGGGAAAAGAGCAGGAAGTTAAGGTAACTTTCCGTAACAATGGAGCAGAATACTTCAAAACAATATACATGCATGCAAGTAAGACTGCTAACAGCCCGACGAGCAGCACCTATGTGAAAAGCAAGTCACAAGTTGCCGTTCGCACTGGCGAGACAGTAGATGTGTCATACTTCTTCACGCCAGCAGAAACTGGTACATATAAACTTTGGTTCTGCACATCGGATAATGGCAGTGGCATCATTGGACAAGGAACAATAGAGGCTATTACCGAAGCGCAGTCTAATAAGGGAAGTCTTACCGTCAACGGATATACCATCACAAATGCCGTCAATGGCGTTTTATATGGCAAGCAACTGGTCGGACAAGCTAAAATCAAGAATAACAAGAATGCACCGTTCCATGGTAAGATTAAGTTGCAAATATGGAATCAGCCAAACAGCTCTGGCTCTGCTTGGGGCGGCTCAACTAAAACTTACGAAGTAGATATTCTCAACCGCAAGATTGCGACAATAGACTTCTCGTTTGATGGCCTTAGCGAAAACAACAAATATTATATCTCTGTTTCTTGCGACAATGCAGACGTAAGTAGTGGAGGCGTATGGGATTTAGGCGGATGGGAAATGAAATGCGGTATAGCAGCATGGAAGAGCGATGGCGTTCCTACCGGCAAAGCACATAATAAGCAGATGACGACATTAGCGTCTTGGTGTGGTGTCTATGCCGATTGCAGCAAAGAGATAACACTCATGACGCCCAATTCCAATCCCAATACGATCTATGCTCTTGGCGAAAGTATGGAATTGCCAACAGGTCTGGACTCTTGCAATCTTGTGCACGGCAAACATGCCAACCACATCAATCTCGTTAGTGGCAGCCCATACTACCTTCCTGCAACCTTTAGGGCAGATACTGCGTCCTTTACCTATACCTTCCCAGAAACAGAGGATGGCACAGCATGGCACGCTATCACAATTCCATTCCGAGTTGACTCAATCCTGATAGATAGCATCCCTGTAACACTTGATGACACGCTCAATCACTTCTGGATTTACGAGTTTGCTTCCGAGAACACTAACGCTCAGGCTATCTTCAAGCCTGTAAAAAGCTTACGTAGTGGTACACCTTACATCATAGCAGGCGATGCAACGATGGCAGGTCAGTCAATTGTGTTCCGTTCGCATAACGTACCATTCTACAAGAGCGGTACCGACCAGATGGTTGTCACATCACTCAATTACAAGTTCCACGGCAACACTTACTCGCCAAGAGTCAAGGGTTGTTATGTCCTGAATGCAGAAGGAACAGCTTTCGAATACACAACAACAACAAAGACGCTGTCGGCTATGGAATCCTACTTCACGACTTCCCTGCCCGACAGCCTTGCTCCGGCATCCATCGTACTTCCTGACATTCCATTGCCCGTCAAGAACTTGACACTCGACGAGATGGCAGTCAACACTATCAATGCAGGTACATATGGTCAATTGACATTAAAGCGTACATTTGATGCTGGCTATAATACCATTTGCCTGCCCTTCCAAATTGACAATGTGGGAGAAATCTTTGGTCAAGAGGCTCAGGCCTACAAGTTCTTCAGCTTCACTAATAACGAACTCAATTTCGTGAAAGTTGATACGCTTGCAGCAGGTATGCCTTACATCATTATCCTTCCTGAAGCCATCTCTGAAGATATCATTCTGACAGACATTACCATCGATGAGGAAAGCACACAAGCTGGAGCCATTTACAAGTACGGAACAAACTTCTGTGGCACTTACGCTCCCATCTTTGCTGGCAGTTTGGAGACGGCTATATATGGTTTGGATGTAGAGGGCTCGATTATAATGCTTGAAGGCGAGTCGCTAACCGACACTGCACCAATCCTGGTCAAAGGCTTCCGAGCCTTCTTTGAACTGCCAACAGAAGAAGCTGTGACAATTTGTCTCTATGACGATCCAACCGGAATAAAGACTATCTTTAGCTCGACATTAAAGGACGAGAATATTTATAATCTTGCAGGTCAACGCATCAATAAGATGCAAAAAGGCATTTACATCGTAAACGGAAAGAAAATACTGAAATAGTAACAACTCCAAAGACTGAAACAAACAACAAATAAATGAAAAGAACATCTTTATCCTTTTTGGCTCTCTGCTGCTTCCTTATGGCAGTAGCAGAGCCAATTGGTAAGCAGGCTGCGCTCTTCACGGCTCGCTCTTACATGTTAGAAAAAGGCAAGAACATCTCCCCTAACCTATCTGGACCTCGCAAAGGTGCTGCTCAGCAGACAGAAGACTCCTATTACTATGTTTTCAATGCAGGAAACGACGGAGGTTATGTGATTGTCTCGGGCGATGACCGCGTTGAACCTATCCTTGGTTATGTGGAACAGGGATCGTTTGACCCGGACAATATCCCCGAGAACATGCGCTCGTGGCTTCAACTCTATGCCGACCAGATAAAGTATATCATCGATAATAACATTCAGCCAGGTGATCCTCTTATTAAGAAACGCAACAAAGCTGTTGGTACGAAGCACAGTGTTCCTGAGTTAATGAAGTCGCGTTGGAACCAAGGAATGCCTTATAACTTGACATGCCCTGACTATTATACAGATAAGGACAACGATGTTCATCATTATCCTGCAAGTGGATGTGCTGCTACGGCTATGGCACAGGTCATCAATTACTACAAGTATCCTGCAAAGTTGAAGGCTCAGATTCCCTCTCACTCCAAGGAATATACTTTGAAAAACGGCACAAAGAAAACTGTTACGGTTCCCGCAGTACCCAGGAATACGAAAATTGATTGGGAGAATATGCGTGACACATACAGTTGCAACAAAGACCATGTACATGATGCTCCAGACACGGCTGTGGCCAATCTTATGCTCTATTGTGGACAGTCCCTGAAGATGGGTTGGGGAGCATCTTCAGGTGCCGATACTTCGAAATCGAGAGACGCTCTGGTCAACTACTTTGGCTTTGACGCAAGAGCCTATTGGGCAAGCCGTCCGAGCTATGGCATCGACGAATGGTTCGACATGCTTTACGATGAGATGGAAGCAGGCTATCCAGTCCTTTATCGCGGTCACTCGTCGGGTGGCGGTCACGCATTTGTAATTGACGGCTTCGATGGAGACAATCTCTTCCATGTGAACTGGGGTTGGGGCGGTGGCAGCAATGGCTGGTTCCTGATTAGCATCCTCAATCCTGGTGACACGAGTGGTATGGGAGCAAGTAGCAGTAGTGACGGCTACAGCATGACTCAGGGGGGCGTCTTTAACCTTCGTTTGCCCAATTCCCCCAAAGGCGATGCTTATCTTAAGATTAACGAAGTAAAAATTAATGGTTCCAAAATTGAAGCGAAATTTACAAACAGAACAGGAGCAACGAACAGCTTCCATACTGGCATTGTAATGCTCCAAGAGGATGGCTCGCTAGCACTTGTTGGTAGTAAGTTGACTGCCACAGGTTTGGCAAACGGATCCTCCGTAACCAAAACGTTCCTAATTGCGAATAAACTTCCTGAAGGCACATATAGACTTTCCCCTGCAAGTAAGTCTACGAAAAGTGAGGAATGGCGTGCAGAATACGACTTCCAAAACCAATACATCCTTGCTGTGGTCGATAGTACAGGCAGCGTTTATATGCAATTCTTCAAGCCTATTCCAACGAATGAAGACATCAAAGTAGATACGATTGTCTTCCCTGGCACTCGCATCCAAAAGAAGGAGCAGGAAGTTAAGGTAACGTTCAAAAACGATGGAGCTGAATACTTCAAGACAGTTTATCTCTTTGCAAGTAAAACGCAAACAAAGGCCTATACTGATAGCAAATCGATGGTCGCAGTTCGTTCTGGCGAGACGGTAGATGTTTCATATTTCTTTACGCCTGACACGACGGGAACATACAATCTCTGGCTATGTACCGATGACAAAGGTAACAACGTGATTGGACAAGGCTCAATGGAAATCATTACTGAAGCAGAGGCTACGAGAGCTAATCTAACCATTTCAGAGTATAAAATAAGTAACCTTGTTGGTGAAATCGCCTATGGCAACCGTCTTATTGGTAAAGCAACAATCAGGAACAATGGTTCGCTTCCATATCGTGCAAATGTCAAGCTCCAGTTGTGGAGCCAGAAGATAGGTTCCAACACCGCATATAGCGGAACAACGCGATCCTATCCTGTTGATATCGCTCCAGGCAAGACGGGAACTATAGACTTTGAGTTCAGCGGTTTGAGTGAGGGATATTATTATCGATTTAAGGCAACATACTCCACTCAGGATGGCACGCTGGGCAGTGGCGGCATCTGGGACCACAAATGGGAAGTGAAAGGAGGAGCCTTGACATGGAAAGCCGACGGAACAGTTGCTGGAAAAGCGTACAATAGCTCGATGGTTGCAGGTACCACTACAATCGGTCTCTATGCCTGCTGCAACAAGATTACGCGCTTGACGCCCAACAGGAACAACGCCAACACCATCTATGCCTTTGATGCTGGAATGGAAGTGCCAGCAAATCTTGATGGATATAATACGGTAGCAGGAAGCCACGCTGAAAACATCAATCTGATTAACGACAAAGCATATTATATTCCAACCAGTTTTGATGCAGATAGTGCTTCCTTTACTTATACCTTCTCCGAAACAGAAGACGGTTCGAAATGGCATGCCTTTACGATGCCCTTCGAGGTTGATTCTATTCTTGTGGACAGTATTCCTGTTTCTCTTAAAGATGCGCTCAATCACTTCTGGATTTACGAGTTCACTGCTGAAGATGGTTATGGCAGAGCAGTCTTTGGACCTGCTACACAGTTGCGTGGAGGTACACCTTATATTATTGCTGGTGACGCCAAAATGGCAGGGCGTTCTATCGTCTTCCGTTCGCTGAACGCACACTTCTATAAGACAGGTTCCGATAAGATGCTTGTCACCTCATCGCATTATAAGTTCCACGGCAACACATACTCGCCAAAAGTCAAGGGCTGCTACATCCTCAATGCAGAAGGGACAGCCTTCGAGTACACAGCAATTAACAAAACATTAGGCGCTATGGCTTCTTACTTCACAACTACTTTCCCAGATAGCGTAGCTCCTACATCTATTGTGCTGCCAGACATTCCTGTACTACCTATTAAGGAAGTGACGCTCGACGAGATGGCTTTGGAGACCGAATCCACAATTGTTGCAGATATATACGACAAACTGACCTTAAAGCGCACCTTTGAAGCAGGTTTGAACACGATTTGCCTTCCTTTCCAAGTAGATAGCATTGGAGCAATCTTCGGTCAGGATGCTCAAGCATACGAGTTCTACAGTTTCTACAACAACAGACTTAATTTCGTGAAGGTTGATACACTCTCAGCAGGAGTGCCTTATATCATTGTTCTTCCTGAAGCCATCTCGGAAGACATCGTGCTGGAAGGCATCACCATCGATGAAGAGAACGTACATCCAGGCTTTATTAGTAAGGACGACGCATCCTTCAGAGGCACATATCATTCCATAACTTCCGATATGTTCTCAATGAAATTGCATAAGTTGATGACAGACGGAACAATCGTCGAGTTCGGTCCTGATGAAATTATGAATGGCTTCCGTGCTGTATTCTATGTCCCGACAGATGAAGATGTGACACTTTGTCTCATCGATGATGATGTGACCTCAATTCAGACAATTGGCAACAATAAACAGACAACAGAGATTTACAATCTTGCTGGACAACGCATCAATAGGGCGCAGAAAGGCATCCACATTACAAACGGTAAAAAGATTTACATAAGATAATTAACTCGACAAACATGGTAGAGACTATCGGCAACAATGTTGAGGAGAAGAAGAGCCTCAATTTCATAGAGCAGAAAGTAGAGAAGGATTTGGCTGAAGGCCTGAATGGAGGACGCGTACAGACGCGTTTTCCGCCTGAACCAAATGGCTATCTCCACATCGGACACGCTAAGGCGATTGCCCTCGACTTCGGCATCGCCAAGCAATATGGCGGCAAGTGCAACCTCCGTTTCGATGATACGAACCCTACAAAGGAAGATACGGAATACATCGAAAGCATTGAGCACGACATCCAATGGCTGGGCTTCCAGTGGGATAACGTGTATTATGCAAGCGATTACTTCCAGGAACTTTGGGATTTTGCCGAGTGGCTCATCATGCAGGGTCGTGCTTATGTGGACGAGCAGAGCGCAGAAGTGATTGCTCAACAAAAGGGAACGACCACGAAAGCGGGCACCAACAGTCCTTTCCGAGATCGTCCAAAGGAAGAGAGTCTCAAGCTGTTCCGCTTCATGAATAGTGGCGAAGCAACTCCAGGAACGCTCGTTCTTCGTGCCAAAATCGATATGGCGCACCCCAATATGCTCTTCCGCGATCCCCTACTCTATCGCGTCATGAACATTCCTCACATTCGAACCGGCAACAAGTGGAACGCCTATCCGATGTACGATTTCACCCACGGACAGAGCGATTACTTGGAAGGTGTGACGCATAGCCTTTGCACGCTCGAGTTCGTCGAGCATCGTCCCCTTTATGACCTCTTCGTAACTTGGATGAAGGAATACAAGGGAGAGACCGATAATATTGAGGACAATCGCCCACGTCAGACGGAGTTCAACAAGCTGAACCTCAGCTACACTCTCATGAGTAAACGCAATCTCCTGGCTCTCGTCAAGGAAGGTCTGGTAAGTGGATGGGACGATCCTCGAATGCCGACCATTTGCGGCTTCCGTCGTCGCGGGTATAGTCCAGAAAGTATTCGTGGCTTCATCAAGAAGATAGGCTACACCACCTTCGATGCCCTCAATGAGATGGC
>JAFYYO010000240.1 GCA_017557475.1 Bacteroidaceae bacterium | reverse complement strand
CGCATCGGATGAACGAATGCACTTATCATGCTCAGCGCGAAGGTGATGCCGTGGCCTGCAAGGAGGATGAGCACCATCGGCAGCCAACGGATCATCCAAGGCAGGCTGGAAGTCATATCGTAGGCAAGCGAGTTGAACACTCCGCCGAGCACACCGCCAGTCAGACCCAGGGCGAAGAGGCGGATGTAGCTCAGCAAATCGCCAAGCAAACCTGTTGCCATTCCGTAAGTTGCCCAGACGCCTCCACCGATATTCAACAGCGGTCCGAGTATCGGATTCTTGTATGCCGACGGATTATTATAAAGGAATATGCCGACGACGCTTATTGCGATGAGGCCATAAAGTGCATAAACGAGTCCTTGAGGCAGGTTGACTCCGCAAGCAGGCAAGCCGAAGAGGGCTATCGCAGAGAGTAGCGCCACTACCCACGAGAAGGTGCCGATGGAATAGCCAAAGCCGTAGTTCTTCCACGCTTTGCAGGCTTTGAGCACCATTCCCAGCAGAACTTGCACGAAGCCGATAATCACGGAGATAACCATCATAGGTGAATATCCGAAGAGCGGCCCGACTCCGTTGTCGTTGAGGAAGTAGGGCTTGACTGGAGCAAGGAATGCCCAGTCCTGTTTCGTCAGGTCGATGCCGAAGAAGGTGCCTGTCAGCAGGCCGCAGACGGTTGTTGCCAAACCCAGCCAAATGCCGAGTCGGCCGTAGCTCTTGGTCTCTTCGCTGCCCTTCAGAGCGAGCCAAATGCCGCCAAGCAGGACAAGAAGTCCGTAGCCGCCGTCGCCCAGACAAAGTCCGAAGAAGAGCATAAAGAACGGAGCAAAGAAGATGCTCGGGTCGATATCATGATAGTTGGGAAGCGAGTACATACGGAGGATGGGCTCGAAGAGGCTGGTGTAGCCGTCGTTCTTTATCTTGATGGGCACATCGTCCTCGTAGGCCGGGTCCTCGAGCTCGTAGTAAACTTGCTTCTCGTCGAGCCATTTGGCGAGGTCGTCGGCCTTTTCTTCGAGCGTCCAACCCACCATAAGTCGAACTACTCCATCAGCTATGCTCTCGTCCGAAAGCTCCACTTGTCGGAGTTGAATCTCGCTTTGAGCCTCTTTCAGGCCTGCTTCGAGAGCCTCTTTATACTGACGGGCAACCTGACAAGTCGTTTCGTGATTCTTTTGGAGGGCAGCTTTGGCTTCTGCTGCTTCCTTTCTATATTGGTCGAGCGAACCGCTTGGAAGTTCCAGACGTTCAGCCTTGATGTTTGGCTCCTCGTTTGCAAATGCCAAGAAGTAAGTGCGTTTGCGGTATTCGTCGATAGGTGTGGCGAAGTATTTCTCTGCCCATTCCTGCTGGAACGACTTGGAGGCGCAGGCATAGAAATACACATTCAAGCCTGACTTTTCTTGGAGTTCCTTCACCTTTCCCCAGTCGAAGTTGCCCCAAGGCTCAAGTTTCTGGGCATTCTTCTCTGCTTCGTCTATCTTATGACGAATGCTGACTTCCTTAGCCTTAAGTTGTTCGACGAACTCCAACAAACGGTCAGACCCCTCTAAATCTCCCCCTAAAGGGGAGACTTCCAAAGGCCGAACTTCGTTCTCTTCCTTTTCCCAGGCCTTCAGCGAAATGTTGAGATAGTCAATCGCCTGTTGATAGCGAACTCTCTCATCCAGAGCCTTTTGCAGAGCCGGGCTGGTTTGTCCTTGCTTCAACTGTTGGACGTGAACCACGCCTTGCTCTCGAAGACCAGCGATGAACTCGTCGTATTCCTTCGCAGTCACCAGGAAGGTGAGCTTTTTCATTCTCTCAATCATGCGATCTCCTCCTTTCTCTTCTCCTGAAGTGACTTTAGAATCTTCTGTGACGACTTGCTGAGGTTCTCCTCGTCCTCCATGAAACGCTTAATCTTACGCACAGCTTCCTGGAAACCAGGGATTTGAACCTTCTCGAAGAGGTTAACCTTTTGAGTCGTTTTCCTACGGGCATGATCCAAGAGGTGCAGCTTTGCGGAGACGAATTCGCGTTCTACAGCAGTCTTCGCAAGCCCTTGCAGGAGCTTGATTCCGTCGAAATACCACTTCGGAGCGCTGAACAAACCGAAGGGTTTCACCTTGAGGCTGATGTTGTCGAGCACGGGAACTCGCACGCCGGCAACTTTCTTGACGCTCAACTGTACGTCGTCCAAGCTGACGAGCGACGTGTCGAACTCACCCCAAAGGGCATACATCCTTTCGTATCCCTCGATTTGACTTTGCAGTTTTCGCTCGAGTTCGTCGGCTTCTTCCTTGCATTTCTTGACCTCAAGTCGCAGCGCCGTTTCCTTGCTCTTAATGATTGGAAGGGTGCGTTGACGCATCTTCAGAGCCTTCTCAATCTGCTGCAACGAGGTTTTATTGTATTGAAACTTTATTGCCATACATTTCTATTTGCGGGCACAAAGGTACGAAAAAAATAGGAATTAAAGAAGAAGAAAGGCAGAATTCTTTGCCAAAAAGGGAAAAAACATTGGCTACATTTGTCGAGATTGCGAGGATTTTGTAAAGATTTTTTCCGTGTGATTGGATGCCTGAAAAAGTTCCTCCTCCCAATTCTTCTTTTTAAAAGAGAACAAAAGAAACGATTCCTTCGCTCTCGAAAAGAGGTTTGAAAGGTGAAATTTCAGGCTGTTTGTAACGGCTTAATACAGAGTGTTTTACAATGAGGCTTGAAAAAGTTGAAAACGCAGGCAGTTATGTTGGCCAATTAGACGTGTTATGTTTGCAATCATAACGTGTTATGTTTGCCAATTAAACGTGTTATGTTTGCCAACTTTACACGTTAAGTTTTCAAACACTCCACTAGTCTCGAACCATTTTAACCTTTTGCATCAGGAAACTTGTCGTGTTATGACCATCGATTTTGTCAAGATATTTTACAGGCGAAAAAAGATAATCCGCCTCTTTTGACTCAAAAAAACTTGTCTCTCGACTCATTAAGTTTATTTTTTTTCGTAACTTTGCAGAGCGATGGAAGAGAAATCACTAAAGGAAAGAACTGCTGGCGGTATGCTTTGGGGCGGGCTGTCGAACGGTTTGATGCAGTTGATGGCGGCCATCTTTGGCTTAGTTCTGCTTCGTTATCTCACGCCTGATGACTACGGAAAGGTGGCGATGCTGAACATCTTCGCTGCTCTCGCAAGTGCCCTTCAGGAGAGTGGTTTCATCGCGGCACTTTGCAATCGACGCGAACCAACTCACGAAGAGTACAATGCCGTCTTTTGGTTCAACCTCCTCGTAAGTGCTTCGCTCTACATTATCCTGTGGTTCTGCGCCCCACTTATCGCAGACTTTTATGGCGACCAAGACCTCATCCCACTTGCCAGAGTGCTCTTCCTCGGCTTCCTCTTCTCAGGTCTCGGAACCGTTCAGCGTGCCTATCTCTTCGGACATCTGAAGGTCATGCAGACGAGCATCTGCTCTCTGACGGCCATGCTTCTGTCTGGAATCGTCGGCATAACTTTGGCTATCAAAGGTTTTGCCTATTGGGCAATCGTGACGCAGGCCATCTGTTTTGTCCTCATCACTCAGTTGATGGCTTGGTATTTCTCGTGTTGGAGGCCAACACTCAACTTCGACCTGACTCCTGCTCGGCGGATGTTTGGCTTCAGTAGCAAGTTGATGCTGACGAATATCGTCAATATCTGCAACCTTCACGCCTTTTCCGTCCTGCTTGGTAAGTTCTTTAATGCCCATACTGCGGGTATTTACACGACTGCCAGGAAGTGGGACGATATGGCTTCGAGCACGATAAACGGAATGGTAACGAGTACCAGCCAACCCACTCTGGCACAGGTCGTTGACGACATTGGCCGCTATCGTCAGGTCTTTCGAAAGATGTTGCGATTCGTTTGCTTTGTGAGTTTCCCTGCTATGCTTGGGTTAGGATTGGTGGCGCAGGAGTTCATCTTGCTTGCTGGAGGCGAGAAATGGAGGGAGAGCGGCTTGCTTCTCTCGCTGCTTTGCCTGCATGGAGCCTTCGTTCCGATTACCACGCTTTACAGTAATCTCACGATAAGTCGAGGCAAAAGTGGTGTGAATATGGGTTGCACGATTGCCCAATGTCTCGCAGTTTGGGTGGGTCTCATCCTGCTTTACCCTTATGGATTGCTTCCGATGGTGATTTATTTCGTGGCTCTCAACATAGCTTGGCTCGCGATTTGGCAGTGGTTTGCTTGGCGTTTAACTGGTCTCACTTTCATGGAAGCCCTGAAAGATATTATGCCTTTCCTCGTCTTCACCCTTGCCGTCCTTGCCCTCACTTGGTGGCTCACCAAGGGAATCGAGAACCTTTGGCTGCTCCTGATAAGTCGCGTCCTCATAGCCGCAGTCCTTTATGCCGGCATCATGTGGGTGAGTGGAGCAAAGATAATGCGGGAAGCCATACATTATATATTTAATAAGAGGCTATGAAGACGCGCAACAATGCCTTCGATCTGCTCTGCGGAATCTGCATCCTGCGAATGGTGACTCTGCATGTTATCTGCCAGACACAACTTCGACAGACTCCTTGGTGGAAGGAAACGATGGCTTGGACCTTCTTCTTCATGAGCTTTTTCTTCTTCAAAGCAGGCTACTTCAACAAGGGCATTACGGGCAAGACGCTGCCTTATCTCAAGGACAGAGTACGCCGTCTCTTCGTTCCTTACCTGTCTTGGGGTATCATCGGAGGAGTTATGGCTTTCTGTTGGCTGTGCCTCTTCCCAGAAGGTCTCAGCAAAGCCTTTGCAGCTTTGGCAAAGTTCCGTTGGCATGTAGGCGGCCTGACTTTCGGAAATAGCCCGCTTTGGTTCCTGCTTTCCTTCTTTACGACCTATGTATTGATGCATTTCATCGAGCGAGTTCGCTACCTTCATTGGGTCGTACTACTCTTTCCTGCAATCGGTTATTGGCTTTTCAAGCATGATAATCCCTTGTGGTTCTTCCTCGATAATATCTTTTGCGGAACCTTCTTCTTCTATATGGGAAAGGTCTGGCATCATATTCTCGACGTTCTCAAAAAGCAGTTCGCACTCATCATAAGCATCCTGCTTTGCATAGGTTTCGTCCTTGCCAACATCTATCTGCATGGCGAGTACGAGATGAAGACCAATCTCTGGATAGGTCCTTTCTGGCAAGTTCTGCTCGTTATGCCGCTTTCGTTGCTGGGCATCTCTGGCATTTTGCTCTCTCTTCCCACGCCTCGAGTGCCCGTCATCAACTATATAGGCGAGCACAGCATGGTGTTCTTCGTCATGCATTACCCGATTGTCTTGAGCTATGCATACGCCAGTATCCTTCTCGGACACAACATACATAAGAGCATACCCGACCTTATCATCATCATGATACTCACCTTCTCGCTTTGTTTCCTTGCCGTTCCTTATGTGGAAAGCGTGCCTTGGCTGAGCGGAAGATACAAGAAATGAGCAAACACAAATGACCGTCTACTTCTATCATACACAAGATGTTGAGCGAATTGTTCAGGAGTGGAAGCAAGGAACCTTCCCTTCGCACTTCCTTTATGGCGCTTTGCAGTTGAAGAATCACGGCATTGATGTGATTTGGCACAAGCAGAAACATACCTACAAACGACTTCGAGACATGCTGGTTGCCACGTGGAAAGTGCTCACTTGCCGTGAGTCGTTTGATGTTCTCTATGCCACTCATACTCTGGGAATCGAGCCTGTCATCCTGCTTAGGGCTATGAAACTTTATCGCCATCCCATAGTTGTATGGCATCATCAGCCTATTGTGAAGGCCAAGAACCCACTTCGAGAGGCCTTTGCACGCCTGTTCTATCGAGGGATGGACCACATGATTTTCTTCTCCGAGAAACTCATGCAGGACAGTCTTTTCTCGAAGAAAGCCGACCCGAAACGTATGAGTATGGTGCATTGGGGAGCAGATATGGATTATTATGATTCCCTCCCTTTAAGGGAGGGTCAGGGTGGGTCCTTCATCTCGACTGGCAAAGAGTTGCGAGACTTCGAGACGCTCGTTCAGGCTTTCTATGAGACAGGACTTCCTTTGACACTTTTTGCGGAGAAGAAACGGCAGTCGTACTTCGAACCTCTCCTTGCTGGCAAGCAGAACATCGAAGTCCATTATGGCAATCGCCCCATTCCTCATGAGATTGCTCAATATGTTGCGCAAAGCCGATGTGTGTGCATTTGTTGCCAAAAGAGCAATTATACTGTGGGCTTGACTACAGTCGTGGAGGCGCTCGCTCTTGGTCTTCCCATCCTTTGTACTCGCAATCCGCAAATGCCGATGGACATTGAGGCGGAAGGTTGTGGCTTTTGGCTTGAGCCGGAAGATGTGGAGGGTTGGAAGGAGAAACTGCTCTATATTGCCAATCATCCTGATGAAGCGAAAACGATGGGGCAGCGAGGTCGGGCTTTGGCGGAGCAATACTATAATGTCGAGCAATGTGGAAAGGAAGTGGCAAAGATAATAAAGAACTGTAAAGAAAAAGTATGAGCGAAGTACTAAACAAGCGCCTTTCATGGCTGGATGCTTTGAGGGGCTTTACGATGATATTGGTTGTGGCTTATCATGTCGCGCAATTCGCTTTCCATGAGAACGAGAAGACAAGTGCCGCTCTGCCTTTCCTGGTGTTGATGCGAATGCCTTTGTTCTTCTTCGTAAGCGGTTTCCTTGCCTATAAAGCCACTTTCTCTTGGACGGTTCCTAATGCCTTGAAACTTACTTGGAAGAAGTTCAAGGTGCAAGTCATCCCGACTCTTGTGTTCCTTTGCCTTTTTGTCATATTCAGGATGAAAGGCGACTTCGGGGATAACTTCCTGCGTCTGATGGCGAGTCCTACTAAAGGAGGCTACTGGTTCACTTGGGTCTTGCTGCAGATGTTCATTATATATTATGTCTGTTGCTATGTTGGAAGCCTTCTTCAAAGACTTCTAGGCAAGAACGATTGGCTGGCTCCTCTTCTCTTGTTTTTGGGCTGGGCAGCCAGTGTGTTTGCATACGAAACGCTATATATGCCGAAGACGTTTACCTATCACAAAGACATGTTCTTCGACTATTCCAGCCTTGTACAGACGATTCGCTACATGCAGTTCTTCCTTTTAGGCAATATCGTCCGTCGTTATTGGAGTAAGGTAGAGACACTTTTCGACACTTCATGGTTCTTCCCACTTGCAGTGACGTTGGCAATCATCTGTTGTGCCGAGTTCTTCCAACTGCATACGCTGAAGAAGGTATGGGTCAATCTGCCTCGAACAACCGCAATGTATGCGCTTTTGTTGCTTGTTGTGATGTTCTTCAGGCACTATAAAAGTTGGTTTGACGGCGAGCAAAAGGTAGGACGTTTCCTCACTTTCATCGGCACAAGAACACTCGACATCTACCTCCTTCACTTCCTCCTCTTGCCCAAGATGCCGCAAGTGGGAGAGTGGTTGAATGCCAATCAGCCGAACTTCGTGCTGTCAATCGTGCTCTCTGTAAGTGTTGCCCTTGTCGTGATAGCCTTTTGTCTGTTGGCAAGCCAACTGCTTCGCGTCAGTCCTTTCCTGCAGTTGTATCTGTTTGGGAAGAAGGCTTCGGGCAAACTTCCCCTTATATTTCTTGTCGCGTTTCTTAGTTTCGGCACTCTTGCTTCTGCCAAGAAGAAGGAGAAACGCCACATCGTTCGCATCGAGACGAGTGTGGGAAACATCCGCGTAGCACTTTCCGACGACACACCTCTGCACCGCGACAACTTCCTCAAGCTTGCTCGCGAAGGCTTCTACAACGGCACTCTTTTCCATCGTTGCATCAAGGACTTTATGATTCAGGGCGGCGACCCAGACAGCAAGAACGCGGAGCCAGGCCAACTTTTGGGTGATGGAGACGTCGGTTACACGATTCCTGCGGAGTTCTGCCTGCCGTATCTTTATCATTGGCGGGGAGCTTTGGCAGCGGCAAGAGAACCCGATGACGTCAATCCTGAGCAGGAGAGTAGCGGTTGTCAGTTCTATATAGTTTATGGCAAGAAACAGGCCGCAGCCGACATGAAAAAGGTTCGTGCCATGCTGGAGGAGAAAGGCATTGAACTCACGTCGCAGATGATTGACGACTATTACATGCGAGGCGGCACGCCTCACCTCGACGGCGCGTATACCGTCTTTGGTGAAGTTATCGAAGGAATGGAGGTGGTCAAGGCCATTCAAGGAGTCGAGACAGACAAGAACGACCGTCCTTTGAAGGACATCGTCATACGTCGAATGGTGGTTGAGCAGTAGGCGTTTGCCAGGGCAACAGGTTATGTTTGTAAACTAGCCACGCCTAGTTCCTCAACTAGCCACGCCTAGTTTGCCAATTAGCCACGTCTAGTTTGGCAATTAGCCCTGCCTGGTTTTCGGACGAGCCCTTCGAACTGGAAATCGGAGAAAAGTCACATACGGAGATAAAATGTAGGTAGAAGGGTGACTTTTTACCTTATTTGTGACCCGAAAGTCCTAAAAAAGTCGTATCTTTGCACGCGAAATAACAAAACCGTAGCATAAACAACAATGAACAAAGCATTGCTCATGCTCCTTGTCCCTTGTTCCTTGCTCCTCGCTTCATGTATTGCGACAGAGAAAGCGAACACCGAGTGCGACATCGAAACCATTTCTTTTCACTTCGAAACACCGATCGACTACTTCTATCACGAGTACGACACGATGCAGACAGTCATTTCGTCTGAGACAGACATCGTCTTCATCATTCGCAATTATGCCAATGTGCAGAGCGTTCCCACTACGCTTCGTGTCACCGATGGTGCTTCTGTCTTCCTGAAAACCGAGAGTGGCGATGAAGTTCCTTTCCAGAATGGTTCGCTGGTTGACTTCTCGAACGAGAAGGCTTGTCACTTCCATGTGGTCTCTGAAGACAAGGTCTGGAGCCGCGACTACAGCGTTACGATTGTACATGACAAACCCAGCGAAGGCAATCTCTTTATGGACTTCGAGGATTATCATCTGGACAGCAGCGGCAAGTTTTACATTTGGGAAGCCCCAGATGTCTTTACTGATGGGGAATGGAAGAATGGTAACCCAGGTTTCAAGATTAGTAAGTCGTCGGCAAAGCCAATGGATTATCCTTCCACGCCTGTGGCTGGTGGAGGTCCTGATGGCAGTGACTGTGTCAAACTCGAGACTTGTGATACAGGTCCTTTCGGTAAGATGGTGAACATGCGACTTGCCTCCGGCTCGATGTTCAACGGCATCTTCGACGTCAGCAATGCCTTGAAGGATGCTCTCAAAGCCACACAGTTCGGCACCCCATTCACTCATAAGCCTGTCATGTTGCGTGCTTGGCTCCGTTTCGAACCAGGCGAATTCTATCAGGATAGGCTGGCAAACAAGGTGGAAGGAATCGTCGATGAGCCCGACATCTACTTTGTCTTCTACCGTAACGAAGACGAAGAAGGGAACAAAGTACAGCTCGACGGAAACGATGTGCTGACCAATCCTTATATCGTTGGCTTTGGACGTCTGCCGCATAACTACAATCCTGACGGCAGTGACCAGCTTTCCGGCAATCCCGTTCACGGCTTGACTACAGAATGGCAGGAAGTCTCGATTCCAATGGAGTATCGTTCCGAGGTCGATGCAGACATCTTGGCAAACAGAGGTTATAGTCTCGTCATCAGCTTCGCTAGCAGTTGGCAAGGCGGAGAATTCAAGGGTGCCATTGGCAGTAAACTCTTTTTAGATAACGTACAACTCTATTGCGAATAACACATAAGCAGACATGAAACACATACTCTATATCATCGTATCGCTCTTTATCTTCGCAGCATCAGTAAACGCTCAAGAGGATGTCTGGCAGAAGTGGGGACCTACAAAAGGCCTTAAGAGTGGCGGCTTTATTGTCCGTGCAGGTTATGTCATTGGTGGAACCACACCTCTTCCCTTGCCAGCCGAAGTTCGGAAAATCAACGGCTTCAGTCCGAGGGGAGGAATTCGTGTGGGTATCGACGGCTATCGCATGTTCACGAAACGTTGGGGCCTCAGCATGGGAGCGCATTTCTTCTGGGAAGGTTTCCATACGGATGCAGATGTCAAGAACTATTATGTATGGCTCGAGCAAGAAGGTGAAATCCAGAAGGGCTACTTCACGGGCACCAATGTCACCAACACGGAGATGTGTGGTGTGACAATTCCCCTTCTTTCCACCTTGCGTATGAGTCCTCGCTGGGACTTCAGTTTTGGCCCTTATGTAAGCTATTACTTTAAGCAGAGCTTCACGGGCGAAGTCTATGATAATGATGACGGCATCGGCTATTTGCGCGAAGACACGCCAACAGGCACAAAGATACTGATGTCGCGAGAGAATCCGACACCTTATCCCGATGACTTTGCCGACCATATGCTCCCCATGAACCTCGGTATAGAAATTGCGTTCGACTGGAAAGCCATGAAGCATATGAACGTCTTCGGCTTGCTCGACTGGGGCTTGACGAACATCTGGGATCGTGACTTCGAGGCAATTACCTTCCGCATGTATCCCATTTATGCCACAATAGGCTTAGCCTACAGATACTGATACAGGCACTAGAAAACATATAAAAGGGCGCTACCAATTGGTAACGCCCTTTCTGTATCTCTTGTTTTACTGCGGCTATGACTTCTTGTGCTCCGTAGGTACTTAGGCGTGGGGAACAAACACGCCACGTCTAGTTGCCCAATTAGCCACGTCTAGTTTGCGAATTAGGCACGTCTAGTTTGCCAACTAGCCACGCCTAGTTTGGGAACGAGGGCAGGCGTGTAGGTTTTATCCGTTGTTTATGATGAGAGCGTTGCCGAGGTAGCTGACTCGATAACGGTAGAGATTCCGGCCTGCAGGGCCGTCGGAGATGGTGCCGATATCGTTCAGGTTGTAGGTGCGTCCGCAACTGTTGCACTTGGCGTAGCCGCCAACTTGCAGTACAAGAGGCTTTGTGATGTTGTAGTTCTGGTAGCAGTTGGAGCAGGCTCGGTCGTAACAGACAACTCGCGTATCGTTTTCACCAATCTCAGGAATAGAAAGACGTCCTACGATGAAGCCACTCAAGCCGAGGGTGTAACCGCTATAACCGACCAGACCTACGATGTTGATGGCTGAAGTATGGTTCGATGCATCGGTAAAGATGAAACGCTGTCCGTCGCTTGTAACGGTACAAAACTCGCCCCAACTCTCGCAGCAAGTATAGAGCACAGGTGCCTGCAGGACATTCTCCACATTCAATCGAGCCGGCAGGTTGCAGTATTTGTTGCTGACATCGTCGTCTTTGCAGGAACAGACAACTGACAACAGACAACAGACAATGGACAATATGAGGGAACGTTCCTTCATTTCTTATTATCTTAATATCTTATTTTCCCAACTTCTCTTCTGCCTCTTCTGCTCGCTCAAAGTTGAAGCCGTTCCAGGTTTGCTCAAAGAGGGCTGCAATCTCCTTTGTGCAGAGGTTACCGATACTGCCTTCGTGGGTGTGATGCACTTCCTTCTTGGGAACGAACTTGCCTGCCTCGATGTCAAGTCCGACCTTCTTGTAGGCATCGCGGAAAGGCATTCCTTCGCTGGCAAGACGATTGACTTCCTCTACGGAGAACATGAGGTCGTAGCGAGGGTCGTCAAGGATATGTTCGTTGACCTCGAGCCGAGCGATGATGTAGGTGGCCATTTGCAGGCATTCTCTTAACTCTTGGAAAGCAGGGAGGAAGACTTCCTTGATGATTTGCAAGTCGCGGAAGTAGCCACTTGGCAGGTTGTTCATGATGAGCGTAACTTGCTGAGGCAGAGCCTGAAGTTTGTTGCATTTGGCGCGAGTCAACTCGAAGACATCGGGGTTCTTCTTGTGCGGCATGATGCTCGAGCCAGTCGTGCATTCCTTCGGAAGCTTGATGAAGCCGAAGTTCTGACTGTTGAAGAGGCAGGCATCGAAGGCAAGCTTGCTGATAGTCCCCGCAATTCCAGCCAAAGCAAAGGCAACGTCTCTCTCCGTCTTGCCCCTTCCCATCTGGGCATAAACGACATTATAGTCGAGCGAATCGAAGCCTAGCAATTCCGTCGTCATCGTCCTATTCAAGGGGAACGAAGAGCCGTAACCGGCGGCTGAACCAAGAGGATTACGATTGGTGATGCGATAGGCGGCTTGCAGGAAAACAAGGTCGTCCACCAGACTCTCCGCATAAGCTCCCAACCAAAGACCAAAGCTGCTGGGCATCGCCACTTGCAGATGGGTGTAGCCAGGCATGAGAACGTCTTTGTAACGCTCGCTCTGCTTCTGCAACTCGATGAAAAGACTGCGGACATCTTCTGCCACAAGTCGCAATTGCTTGCGGATGAAGAGCTTCAAATCGACGAGCACTTGGTCGTTGCGGCTTCGTCCGGAATGAATCTTCTTGCCCACATCACCCAGTCGACGGGTAAGCAGAAGTTCGACTTGAGAATGCACATCCTCCACGCCTTCCTCGATGACGAAGCGACCTTCCCTGATCTCAGTCAGGATGTTGCGCATCTCAGCAAGCAAAGTCTGCAGTTCGTCCTTCTTGAGGAGCCCGATACTCTCGAGCATAGTAATGTGAGCCATCGAGCCAAGCACATCGGCTTCAGCAAGATACATATCCATCTCGCGGTCACGACCAACGGTGAAGCGTTCTATCTCCGCCGTCACCGCATATCCTTTGTCCCAAAGCTTCATAGTTGAAAATAAGAGATTAAGATATTAAGAGAATAAGAAAAGGCTGGTATTCTTTCCTTTCTTATTTTCTTCATTTCACATTTTCTAAATATTAGTATGGTAGGCTTGCCAACATTTGCGCCAAACCATCGACGCCTTGCTCGAGCTTCTTGCCAACCATCTGACGGATGAAGAAGTTGAGGTCGGCCTTGAGGGTAAGGCGCATAGCACACTCGCTTTCGTTTTGTGGAAGGAGCTGAATCCACATATTTGCAGCTACAGGCATACCTTCGGCAGCGAACTTGATGGTCTTGTCAGGCTCACGTTCTATGATGCGAAGCGTGGCGGTTCCAATCGGCGTATTGCCTGAAACGGAGTCTCTGTCGAACTGCAACGAACGCAACTTCTCGACGATTTGCTCCAACTGCTCAGGCGAAACCTTGTCGCCAGCCTGTTGCTTGATGCGCTCCATCGCCTCAGGATTGTCGAGTCCTTGCTGGATGACAGCCAAGTTGTTGAGGTCGGACAAACGCTCATACACTCGCTCGATGGGAGCAAATATCTTCTTTACTTCACTTTTGTATTCGGTCATAAGTCTTCTATTTGTTCCAGTTTGCAGGGTCTTTGCGCCATTGGTTGAGGGTCTCTACTTCTGTCTCTTTGATGTAGCCAGTCTTGAGGGCTTCTGCCACGACGGCTTCGTAGTTCGTGAGAGTCACGAGCTTCACGCCAGCTGCCTTGAATGCCTCTTCTGCAACAGGGAAGCCATAGGTATAGGAGGCAACCATTCCGACAACCTCGCAACCTGCTTCTCTAAGGGCTTCGACGGCTTTGAGACTGCTGCCACCGGTGCTGATGAGGTCCTCGACCACAACAACCTTCATGCCTGGCTTCAGTTCGCCTTCGATAAGGTTAGCGAGGCCGTGGTCCTTTGGTTTGCTGCGAACGTAGGCAAAGGGCAGCGAAAGCGCATCTGCAACCAAAGCACCTTGAGCAATAGCTCCAGTTGCAACGCCTGCAACGCCCTCAGCCTCAGGGAACTGTTCCATGATGAGACGCGTGAGTTCCACCTTGACAAAGGAACGAAGGTCAGGGAAAGAGAGCGTCTTTCGGTTGTCGCAGTAGAAGGGACTCTTCCATCCGCTTGCCCAAGTGAAAGGGTCGTTCGGTTGTAACTTGATGGCTTTGACATTCAGCAGCTTAGCTGCAAAGATTGATTCAACGTTATTCATATTATTTCTTGTTTATCCAGTCAGTATAAATCGGCTTGCCTTTGCCGCCGAAGCAGTTGCATGGACGAATGGCAAAGCGATAGGCAAAGTCCTTGGGAAGCTCGCTCTCTCCAAAGACACAAATGACCTCATCACTTTCTTTATTCTCTCCAAGATAGCATTTAGGCGAGAAGACACGCTTGGTGGAGGCAACATTCCGAACATCCAACCAATCGTATTCCACCTGAACCTCATAGTCGAAGGCTCGAACGCCTGCAGTCTTCTTCAGAACTGTTGGGAAATGAACGGTGACTTGAGGCTGCTCTGTTCCGTATCTGTCTTTGCCTATGCCTGTTGTCACAGAAGCCTTTGCATCGGCTGGGAACTGCGGAATGGGAGCCGTCTTGGCGCGATTCTCGAAGGAAAGTGGCTCTTTCGTTGAGATGGGCCAAGGCAAACGCCAAGCATCCCCAACCTGTTCATCATAGACGAACTCCAGTCTTGCGAGAGTGATGAGATTGTCATAAACGCGCATCAACATTCCCTGCCTTCCGTCTTCTGGATTCATCTTGGGCATCTGCGAAGGTGGCTTTGCTCCCCAATCATCCTGATAAGTATTCTCTCGAGCCGGCATTGGATAGAGGTATTTGAGTGACGAAGTGCCGATGCTTGTGAAGCTTCCTTGCCAAAGGTCTCTGTCGTCGTCAAGAGGCGAATGCGAATGCCCAGAGAAAGCGACTGCATTAGGATAGTTGCTCAGCAGCTTTGTGACCGTTCCATCGTCTCTTCCCCAAGCCCAAGCACAGTTGCAAGTGTCCTTCGGATGGGCGTGTTGGATGTAGAAGAAGGGCTTTTCGCCAGTCAATTCTGCATTATGCTTTTCGAGAAACTCCTCAAGCCCTGGGACATTATTCTGGTTCTGCCAATGTGCTCCGATGAAGTGATAGCCCTTGATGGTCTTCATCCAAATGGGCTGATAGGCTTCCTTGAAGCATTGCTTCCAAGCCTTTGCCCGCTGAGGTCCGATGCCCTGAGCCTCCGCAACCTCTTTTCCGACGCTCTTTATGGTGCCTCCCCAAGTGTGAGCCTCCACATCATGATTGCCGTAAACGAAGAGCGGCTCCGTCCTCTTTCCGTTGAGTCCTTTGTTCTTT
>JAFYYO010000027.1 GCA_017557475.1 Bacteroidaceae bacterium | reverse complement strand
CTTGTGGACCTTGCTCCGAGATTCATCTCGACAGTCGTTCGGCAGAGGAAAAGGCGAAGGTGCCTGGAAGGGAACTCGTCAACAAGGATGATCCGCAGGTTATCGAGATCTGGAACATCGTCTTCATGCAGTATGAGCGCAAGGCCGACGGTCATCTTGAACCGCTTGGAATGAACGTTATTGATACTGGTATGGGCTTCGAGCGACTCGTTCGCGCTATTCAAGGCAAGCAGTCGAACTACGATACAGACGTCTTCCAGCCTATCATCAAAGCCATCGGCGACCTCAGCGGCTTCCGTTATGGCGAGAATGAGGAGGTCGATGTCGCCATGAGAGTTGTGGCCGACCACCTTCGCACCATTGCCTTCTCCATCGCAGACGGTCAGTTGCCAGGCAACGCAAAAGCCGGCTACGTCATCCGTCGCATCCTTCGTCGTGCCGTTCGCTACGCTTACACTTTCCTCGGACAGAAGCAGGCCTTCATCTATCGCCTGTTGCCCGTCCTCATTCAGGAAATGGGAGCAACCTATCCGGAACTCGAAGGACAGAAAGAACTCATTACTAAGGTGATGAAGGAAGAGGAAGAGAGCTTCCTCCGTACACTCGATACTGGCATCAAACTGCTGGATGGTGTGATGAAAGAGGCAAAGGCAGCAGGTCAGACAGAGATTGCCGGCGAGAAGGCTTTCACGCTCTTCGACACCTATGGCTTCCCCTTGGATCTTACCGAACTGATTTGTCGCGAGAATGGTCTCACGGTTGACGAGGCTGGCTTCAATGTCGAGATGCAGAAGCAGAAAGAGCGTGCTCGCAATGCCGCTCAGGTTGAAGCAGGCGACTGGGTTGTTATCAACGACCAGTTGGAGCAGCAGTTCGTGGGTTACGACTACACGGAATACACTTGTCATATCGTCAAGTATCGCGAGGTCAAGCAGAAGAAGGGCGTCGTTTACGAGGCTATCTTCGACCAGACGCCTTTCTATGGAGAGATGGGCGGCGAGGTCGGCGACTCAGGCGTCATCGTGAATGAGGAAGAAACCATCAAGGTGCTTGACACCAAGAAAGAGAATGGCGTGAGTGTTCACTTGCTGGAGCGTATCCCCAACAGTCCCGAGGCCGAGTTCATGGCTTGTGTCGATGTAGAGCGTCGCCGTGCTATCGAGGCAAATCATACTTGTACGCACCTTCTCGACCAAGCCCTCAAAGAGGTTCTTGGCGACCATGTAGAGCAGAAAGGCTCACTCGTGACACCCGATTATCTGCGCTTCGACTTCTCGCACTTCGAGAAAGTGAGTGCCGAGCAACTTCGTGAGGTGGAACATCTCGTGAATGAACGCATCCGCCAGAACCTTCCGTTGCAGGAGTATCGCGATACCCTAATCGAAGAAGCCAAGAAGCTCGGGGCAATTGCACTCTTCGGAGAGAAGTACGGAGACAAGGTGCGCGTCATCCAATTTGGCTCGAGTGTGGAGTTCTGCGGTGGTTGTCATGCCAGCAGTACAGGCTGCATCGGCATGGTTCGCATCGTGTCCGAGAGCAGTGTGGCAGCTGGTGTGCGTCGTATCGAAGCCATCACAGGCAAGGCTGTCGAGGAGCAGATGGACAAGCTGCAGGACATGATAACCAGCCTTCGCGGTCTCTTCAACAATGCTCCCGACCTGATGGGCACCATTCAAAAGGCCATCAGCGACAACGCCGAACTCAAGAAGCAGGTGGAAGACACGATGCGTGAACGTGCGTCGGAGCTTAAGAAGCAGATGATTGCTGAGCAAAAGGAGATAAACGGCATGAAGGTCTTGAGAGCCATCACGCCTCTTGGAGCCGAGTTCGTGAAGGACATCGCCTTCCAACTCAGGGCTGAAGTGGAGAACAGCATCGTCGTGATTGGTTCCTTAAATGGCGGCAAGCCTCTCCTCACCGCAGCTGCTTCGGACAGTGCAGTCGCTGCAGGCGTGAACGTCGGCAAGAACATTCGCGAAGCTGCCCAGCTGATGCAAGGCGGAGGCGGTGGTCAGCCGCACTTCGCAACTGCTGGCGGTAAGAACCCCGACGGCATTCATGCCGCAGTAGAAAAGCTTATCGAACTCCTCACAGCATAACAAAAATGGCCACTCAGCATCGAGCGGCCATTTTTTTTACCTGTTATCTTAGTACCTGAAGGTCAGATAAACTCTGTAGCCAGTCAGTTTCGTCTTCACCTTAACTGGGTCTTCCATTTCCGTGATGAAGGCAAGGAAGTCATCGTACTTACAGTTGCCGAATCGTCCCTCAAAGCCTACTCCGAAGAATTTATACGTTAGAGACGCTCCGCCGACAAACCTGGTCGCATGGCAGAGGTTGTAGTTATCGTTTGCGGTGGAGTAGATAGCCGAGAACGTGGGTGCATATCGGAAGTAACCACTAATGTTGAGCCCGTTTACAGGAGTGAATGTGACGGACGGACCGACGTGCATTGCTGCCTCAGCATGGTGGAGATGTTTCTTCCCATCAAAGGTGTTGAATTTGTAGTTGGCATAGGTGAGGTCGAACCATGAGGCATCGATGCCAAAGCGAAGGAAGTTCGCAATCGGCTTCTTGTGCAGATAGAACGTCTTTCCTATGGTGAAGGATGCGCCCCAGTCACACTTCAACTGCTCAAAATCATCTTGATTCAGCTTGGATTCAGCATAGCCGAAGTTGATAAAACTACTGCGCACTTTAGCCGGTTTGCTTTCCTCTTCCTGAGAGAACGCTGTCATGCATACGAAAAGCATGCAAAACATGAGACTAATCTTTCGTGTCTTCATAAGAAGATGATATGTGTTTAACTTGTTTGTTCGACTTATCTATTCTTGTACATGTCCTCGTAGTATTTCTGGTAGTCGCCTGATGTGACGTTGTCCATCCAGGCCTGATTGTCGAGGTACCACTTGACTGTCTTCTCGATGCCCTCTTCGAACTGGAGCGACGGCTCCCATCCAAGTTCCTTCTGCAGCTTGGTGGAGTCGATGGCATAGCGAGCGTCGTGACCAAGTCTGTCTGTGACATAGGTGATGAGGTCGAAGTCGGCTCCTTCTGGACGACCCAGCAAGCGGTCCACTGTATTGATGACCGTCTTGATGATGTCGATGTTCTTCCACTCGTTGAAGCCGCCGATGTTGTACGTCTCGGCAATCGTTCCCTTGTGGAAGATGGTGTCGATGGCACGGGCGTGGTCTTCGACGTAGAGCCAGTCGCGCACGTTTTCGCCCTTTCCATAGACGGGAAGCGGCTTGCGATGGCGTATGTTGTTGATGAAGAGGGGTATCAGTTTCTCCGGGAACTGGTAAGGTCCATAGTTGTTGGAGCAGTTCGTCACAATCGTCGGCATGCCGTATGTGTCGTGGAAAGCGCGGACGAAGTGGTCGCTGGAGGCTTTCGAGGCAGAGTACGGACTGTGCGGATTGTACTTTGTGGTCTCGTAGAAGAAGTCCTTACCATATGCCAAATGATGCTCCGTACTGCTTGCCGTCGTGGTGAAAGGCGGCTTGATGCCTTCGGGATTGGTCATTTCGAGCGCCCCATACACCTCGTCTGTCGAGATGTGATAGAAGCGTTTGCCTTCGTACCTCTCTGGCAGGCTTTCCCAATAGAGTTTGGCTGCTTGGAGGAGGGAGAGTGTTCCCATCACATTCGTGCGAGCAAAGGTAAACGGATCTTTAATGCTGCGATCCACATGACTCTCTGCTGCGAGGTGGATGATGCCGTCAATCTTCTCGTCTCGCATCAGTTGGTAGAAGGCGTCAAAGTCGCAGATGTCCATCCTGACGAACTTGTAGTTGGGCTTGCCCTCGATGTCCTTCAGGTTCGCGAGGTTGCCTGCATAGGTCAACTTGTCGAGGTTGATGATCTTATACTCTGGGTACTTATTGACGAAGAGGCGTACTACGTGACTGCCGATAAAACCGGCTCCACCAGTTATGACGATGTTAAGTTTCATAGTTATTTGTTTATTTCGAACGGACTTTCAAAGTCCTTGAGGTTAACGTGTCTTGTGTCCTTTTCGCTCAGGATTGCTTTCTCTGTTGGGATGCGCCAGTCGATGCCGAGGGAGGAATCAAGGATGCTGATGCCGTCGTCTGCTTCGGGATGATAGAACTCATCGCACTTGTACTGGAAGATGGCTGTCTCGCTCAGCACGGCAAAGCCATGAGCGAAGCCTTTCGAGATGAAGAACTGCCTGTGATTGTCTTCTGTGAGTTCGACGGCAACGTGCTTGCCGTAGGTGGGCGAACCTTTGCGGATATCGACGGCCACATCGAGAACGGCTCCTTTCACGCATCGAACCAGTTTACTCTGCGTGTAAGGTGGGCGCTGGAAGTGCAGTCCTCGCATCACTCCATAAGAGGACATGCTTTCATTGTCCTGCACGAAGTTGATGGGACCGACTTTCTCTTCGAACTCTCTTTGCGAGAACGATTCGAAGAAGTACCCGCGAGCATCCTTGAAGATGCGTGGTTCTATGATGAGTGCGCCTTCGATGGCGGTCTTAATTACTTCCATTTGCCTGTTGTTTCTTAATGTTGGCAATGCAGGTTTCGAGCGAATCGACCCAATACGGAACCTCGATGCCGAAGGTTTCGCGAATGCTGCGCTTGTCGAGCACGGAGTAGGCGGGACGCTTCACGGGACTTGGGAACTCCGAGGAATAGCAGGGGCGGATGTCGCAATCCTTGTGTCCGGCGATTCGCGCAATCATTTGTGTGAAGTCGTACCACGAGCAAACGCCTTCGTTGGAGAAGTGGTAGATGCCTTGGACGGGCTTCGAGAGGATGACTTGAATCGCTTTTGCAAGGTCGAGGGCATACGTCGGAGTGCCGCACTGATCGAAGACTACGTTGAGCTGTGGCTTGGTGGCTGTGAGGTTGAGCATCGTCTTGCAGAAGTTCTTGCCGTATTCGCTGTAGAGCCAAGCAGTGCGGATGATGACGAAGCCGCCTTTCGAGTCTGTCGAGTTGGCGAAAACTTCTTTGATCTTCTCCTCACCTAATTTCTTCGTCTCCCCATAGACGCCAGTCGGCGTGCCCTGCTGGTCGGGTCGGCAAGGTGTGTTGTATGGCTCCTTGCCGAACACATAGTCGGTCGATATCTGCACGAGCCAACCGCCTACTACCTTCATCGCCTTAGCCAAGTTCTCAGGGGCTGTGGCATTGAGTTTCTCGACGAGAGCACGATACTCGGGAGCCTCGGCTGCATCGACGTTTGTCCAAGCGGCGCAGTTCACGATGGCTTGCACATCATTCTCTTTGACCATGGCACGGATGGCTTCGAGGTCTGTGATGTCGAGAAACGTGGTCTCAACGCCCTCTTGCTCAGTCACATCCGTGAAGATGTAACGGTCCGCCGAGTCTTTAGCCACGATGCGCATCTCGTTGCCCAACTGTCCGTTTGCTCCTGTGACGAGGATAGTCATGCTCCTTTTAATACTATATTCCGCATACAAAGGTAGTAAAAAAAAGTAAGGAACCCGCCATATTAGCAGTTTTTTTTGCCTTATTTCTTAAAATGCAGCTTGCGTTTGTAGGAACGCAGGCTGTGATTGTAGAAATGCAAGTTGCGTTTGTAGGAACGCAAGCTGCGTTTCAAGAATGTGACGCGCAGAATTGGAAAATGAATCCAGGCTGATCAGGCATCGCTCAATGCTGCATCGGGCCAGTTGACGAGATAGACTTGCTCTGTTGCGCGGGTAATGGCGGTGTAGAGCCAGCGGAAGTAGTCTGGCGTAAGCATTTCCTCGGTGATGTATCCCTGGTCGATATAGACGTGCTCCCATTGCCCGCCTTGAGCCTTATGACAGGTGACGGCATAAGCGTACTTGATTTGAAGGGCATTGTAATAAGGGTCCTGACGCAGCGCCTTCATGCGATCTCGCTTGTTGGTCAACTCGGGATAGTCCTCCCAAACGCCTTGGAAGAGGGCTTCCTGCTGCTGACGGGTGAGGGCAGGGGCTTCGCTTTGAAGGGTATCGAGCAGAACGGTGACCTCCATCTCTTGGTTATCGTAGTCGGGGAACTCGATGGTCGCATCGATGAAGCGAAATCCGTAGAACGATCTCTCGTTGCGAAGTCGACGAACAACGGCTACGTCGCCGTTTGCGATAAAGGACATCGAGTCGGGATTCACGCCGTTTGCGGCCTGTTCTCGTTCTGTCCAATAGTAGTTATTCTTCGCCACCATAATCAAGTCTCCGCTCGATAGCTCCTCTTCATGGTCGAGGATGCGAGTCCTTATACCATTATTATATATGTTGGCTCGCTTGTTGCTTCTGGTCACGACAATTGTTCCGTCGGTTCCATGATTACGGTAACTCTGTTCGAGCGCCTCGATGAGTTCGTTGCCGGGAAGTGCTTTGATGTCAGGAAAACTCTTGCCTTTGAGCTTGGGGAACTCGAACATCTCGTCGTTTTGGATGAGGCTTCGAAGCATCGTGGCGTTCCAAAGGATGCCCGACTCCTCGAGTTGTCGAACCACTTGAGTCAGTTGGAGTTCCATCACTACCATTCCATAACCCTCGAGCATCGTGCGGCTCAAGGCCGGACTCTCTTCCTCGCCGACTGGCGGAAGCTGGGCCGTATCGCCTACAAGTACGAGTCGGCAGCCCTCGCATGAATAGACGTAGTGCATCAAATCGTCGAGCAGACGACCACTTCCAAAGACAGTATTGTCGTGGGCATCGTTCGCGATCATCGACGCTTCGTCCACGATGAACAAAGTATCCTTCTGAAGATTGACGTCGTTCTGAAAGATGTCCATGTCCGTGATTGACTTCTGCCGGTAAATCTTCCTGTGAATCGTGTATGCTGGGGCACCTGCGTAGGACGACAAAACCTTTGCTGCTCGGCCAGTCGGGGCAAGCAACATGACGCGTTGACTGAGTTGTTGCATTGTCCGCACCAAGGCTGCCAGGAGCGAGGTTTTGCCCGTACCGGCATACCCTTTGAGGAGAAAAACCGAATCACGCTCTCTTGAAAGCAGGAAGTCGGACAGCATAAAGATAGCTTTTTCCTGCTCTTTCGTCGGATTATGGTCGAAGTTCTCCCTGATTAGGGCACCTAAATCATCACTTATTGCCATTCTTTTATAAAAAAAAGCCCTTTTTCGTGGTTATATGAAGAATTATTTTTACATTTGCGATGCGAATTTACAAAATAAATTACATATATCGTATGAAAAAGGTAATAAATCTTATTTTAGGTATCTGCGTCGTCGGTTTACTCTTCATTTGCTGGCGTAGTATTCGCGATACTGAGGATTTCGACGCAAAAGTCGCCGACAGAGAGAATGTGGTAAAGGCGCGTCTTATGGAGATACGCAGTGCAGAGGAAGCATACAAGGCTCAGCACGACGGTGTCTATTGCTCAGATTGGTCCGAGCTTATCAAGTTCGTGAAGGAAGGCAAACTGCCTGTCGTCATGAAGCAAGGCGTGCTCACAGAGGAGCAGATGAACAAAGGTCTGACCGAAAGCAAAGCAGCCGCTATCGTCAACGGCGGTGACCAGGCTGCTATCGCAGCTAACGGATTGCAGAACTTCCGCCGCGATACCATCTGGGTTTCGCTGCAGGACTCTCTCTACAACTACGAGGGCTTCGAGGCTGACTCCTTGCGTTACATCCCCTTCTCAGGGGGTGACACCTTCGAGATCATTGCTTGTCCCAACACCACACGCTCTGGTACAATCATCCAGGTTATGGAGTGTAACGCTCCCGACAGCAGCTTCCTTAAGGGAATGGGTAAGGCTGGCAAGCGTCTCATCTACAATCGTAACGAAGAGGCAAATGCAAAGGGTGCTTATCCAGGCCTGAGGATTGGCGACGCCGGCAACAACTGGAACAACAATGCTGGCAACTGGGAATAAGTCTCTTACTGGCTATAGACTATCCATCCGCCTCAGTGCGGATGGATTTTCTTTTTCTGTACTTAACACGCTCGACGGGTCTGTGGTACAGACAGACCGTTTCCCTGTATCCGAACAGGCAGTTTCGGTGGACGTCCTAAGGCAGGCTTTGCAGAAACCTTACCTGATGGACTATCGCTTCCAGGGCGTCGAACTCGTGGCTGACACACAGACAACCATCGTCCCTCTCGAGCACTTCAACAAGGGCGACCTGCTTGCTTTCTACCGACTTAGCTTCCCCAGTCAGCAGGCAAGCGTGGCCGACATGCAGTACCAGATACTCTCTTCGCTCGAAGCAGTCATGATATTCCGTCTCGACCAGGATATCTTGCGCGCCGTTCAGGAATGCTATCCCGATGTGAGAGTCTGTTGTACTGATGCTCAACAACTGGAGCATTTCGCAGACTTGCGAGGGAAACGCTCTGCTCCAGAAGAAGTTGAGCAGCGCGATGCCTACGTCAGTTTCGACGACAAGCGACTCTTTGTTGCCGTCTTTCACCGCAATAAATTGCAATATACATGTTCTCAGACGGCAGACAACGACAATGACCGAACCTTCCTTTTGCTGGGAATCTGGAAGGCGCTCGACCTTCATGCTCAGAAGGACGCCTGCCATCTGGAAGGTGCATCCAAGGCTTTGCGAACGACTTTAAGCGAGTATCTCCTCAACGTGGAATGAGAATCATTACAGGCAAATACAAAGGCAGACACTTCGAGGTGCCGCGTAGCTTCTCTGCACGCCCGACTACGGACTTTGCGAAGGAGAATCTCTTCAATGTTCTGCAGGCTTATATCGACTTCGACGAAGCGCCGTCGGCTCTCGATCTCTTCTCTGGAACGGGCAGCATTACGCTTGAACTCGTCAGTCGAGGCTGCGGTCGTGTCATCAGTGTGGAGCTCGAAGGCCGTCACCACAGACTCATCAAGCAGTATCTCGACAAGCTTCAGGATACGGCGGCTCTGCCCATCCGAGGCGATGCCCTTCAATTCGTGGCCAAATGTCGCGAGCAGTTCGACTTCATCTTTGCAGATCCGCCATACGCTTTGCCGCAGATACCCGAACTGCCTGACATCATCCTGAGTCGCAATCTCCTCAAGGAGGGTGGCCTTTTCGTGTTGGAACACGGCAAGACGAACGACTTCTCCCAGCATCCACGCTTCGTCGAGCATCGCAGCTATGGGAGCGTGAACTTCTCATTCTTCCAGTAAGCAAACGTCTTTAATCTCGTACGCGCGAACATTTATATATAATATAGAGGGTGCATCTTCTCGCCTTGATTAGCGAAGAGATGCACCCTCTTTTTGTATGTCCTGTGGAGTTATCTCAAACGTAACACGTTACGTTGGCAATCATAACACGTTATGTCGGTCATCATAACACGTTACGATTGGCATCATAACGCTTTATGTTTTCCAACTAGCCTTAGAGCTTCGGACCTGCAGCCTTTGGTCGCGTCCCAAAAGATCGTTGCTTTCGGTCCTCTCTCCTTTAGAGCTTCGGACCTGCAGCCTTTGGTCGCGTCCCAAAAGCAAGTTGCTTTCGGTCCTCTCTCCTTTAGAGCTTCGGACCTGCAGCGACGAGAGCCTTGCCGGCTTCGTTTGTTGTGTACTTGCCGAAGTTCTTGATGAAGCGGCCTGCCAGGTCTTTAGCCTTCTCTTCCCAGATGCTTGCGTCAGCGTATGTGTCGCGAGGATCGAGGATAGCAGGGTTGACGTTGGGCAGAGCTGTGGGCACCTCGAAGTCGAAGTAAGGAATCTTCTTGGTGGGAGCCTTCAGGATGCTGCCGTCGAGGATGGCGTCGATGATACCGCGTGTGTCAGGAATTGAGATGCGCTTGCCTGTGCCGTTCCAACCTGTGTTCACCAGGTAAGCCTTTGCGCCGCTCTTCTCCATCTTCTTCACGAGCTCCTCTGCATACTTTGTGGGATGCAGCTCGAGGAATGCCTGACCGAAGCAAGCGCTGAAGGTAGGAGTGGGCTCTGTGATGCCACGCTCTGTACCAGCGAGCTTTGCGGTGAAGCCAGAGAGGAAGTAGTACTTCGTCTGCTCGGGAGTGAGGATGCTGACGGGAGGCAGTACGCCGAATGCATCGGCACTGAGGAAGATGACGTTCTTAGCGTCAGGACCTGCGCTCTTGCCGTTCACCTTCTGTGCAATCTTCTCGATATGGTCGATAGGATAGCTTACGCGGGTGTTCTCGGTGACGCTCTTGTCTGCGAAGTCGATCTTACCATTTGCATCTACTGTCACGTTCTCGAGGAGAGCGTTGCGCTTGATGGCATTGTAGATGTCGGGCTCATTCTCCTTAGAGAGGTTGATGACCTTAGCATAGCAACCACCTTCGAGGTTGAATACGCCTTCATCATCCCAGCCGTGCTCGTCGTCGCCAATCAGCAGACGCTTCGGGTCGGTAGAGAGTGTGGTCTTACCTGTGCCGCTGAGGCCGAAGAAGATGGCGGTGTTCTTACCTTCCATATCGGTGTTGGCGGAGCAGTGCATAGAGGCGATGCCCTGCAGAGGCAAGTAGTAGTTCTGCATCGAGAACATGCCCTTCTTCATCTCACCGCCGTACCAAGTGTTGATGATGACTTGCTGGCGAGCCTTTGTATTAAAGGCAACACATGTATCAGAGTTGAGTCCGAGCTCCTTGTAGTTCTCCACCTTAGCCTTGCTGGCGTTGAAGATGACGAAGTTGGGCACGAACTTCTCCAGCTCCTCTGCTGTAGGCTGGATGAACATGTTCTTGATGAAGTGAGCCTGCCAAGCGACTTCTACGATGAAGCGAACAGCCAGGCGGGTAGCTTCGTTAGCGCCGCAGAATGCATCAACTACGTAGAGCTTCTTGCCGCTGAGTTCCTTGATGGCGATGTCCTTCACCTTTGCCCAGATCTCTTCGCTCATGGGATGGTTGTCGTTCTTGTACTCCTCGGATGTCCACCAAACGTTGTTGTGGCTCTCATCGTTGTCGACAATGTACTTGTCCTTAGGAGAGCGACCTGTGAAGACACCTGTCATCACGTTAACTGCGCCAAGTTCTGTCACCTGACCCTTGTCGTAACCTGTCAGTTCGGGCTTTGTCTCCTCCTCGAAGAGGAACTCGTAGGAAGGATTGTGGGCAATCACGGTACTGCCTGTGATGCCGTACTGTTCCAAATTTAATGTTGCCATGTGTGTTGTTGATTATTGTGTTAATTATACTTTGTTATCTCTTAAACGGGTGCAAAGGTACGATTTTTAGTTCATAGTTCATAGCTCATAGTACAGATTTATTCCCTTTGCTTGCTTTTTTGCAAAGCAAACTTGGCAATTATGATGTGATTTTGTATCTTTGCAGGCAGGAACTTAAACAAAAAGTAGCTATGAAAGTAGTAAATATGAGCGAGACGCCTAGCGTCATCAACCAGTATTTGAGTGAGCTTCGAGATGCCCAGATTCAGCAGGACAGGATGCGTTTCCGCCGTAACCTGGAACGAATAGGAGAGCTTCAGGCCTACGAGATTAGTCGGAGTCTCAGTTATAAGGAGACAACTGTGCAGACCCCGTTGGCTCCCTGCAAGTGCCAATGTCTGTCGGATGAAATCGTGCTTGCCACCATCTTCCGTGCCGGTCTGCCGCAGCACCAGGGCTTCCTCAACGTCTTCGACAAGGCGGAGAATGCCTTCGTGAGTGCCTATCGTTATTATAAAGATAAGGAATGTCGCGAGGTAGGTGTGCATGTCGAGTACATGGCATCGCCCGACCTGACCGGAAAGACGCTGATTATCGTCGATCCCATGCTGGCGAAGGGCTACAGCCTGGAACTTGCGGTAGATGCTTTCCTCAAGAATGGCAAGCCTCGTCGCATCATTATGGCGAGCGTCATTGCTGCCCAGGAAGGCGTCGACCACATCCTGAAGCGCTTTGGCGACCTTGAGGAAGCAGAGCTTTGGTGTGCCGCAATCGACCCCGTCCTCAATGAACATAGCTACATCGTGCCAGGACTTGGCGATGCAGGCGACTTGGCATACGGCGGAAAGCTGTAATTAAAAATCTTCCGAACCACATCTGATAATTAAAATGCAGCTTGCGATTGTAAGAACGCAAGCTGCATTTGTATAAACGCAAGCTGCGTTTTTAAGAACGCAACCTGCGATTTAAGAATTAAGCTAGTGAAGTGAATGAATCAAGGCAGCAGTTCCTTAATTAGATTCTTGGCTTTGCCCCATTTGTCGATGACGTAGAGGACGTAGCGGACATCGACCCCGATGCAACGCTGCAGGTTGTCGTCGAAGGATATGTCGCCCGACATTGCCTCCCAGTTGCCGTCGAAAGCCAGACCAAGCAGTTCTCCCTTGCCGTTGAACATGGGTGAACCGGAGTTGCCGCCTGTGATGTCGTTGTTGGAGAGAAAGCAGAGATGCATGTCGCCGGTTGTCTTGTCGGCATATCGTCCCCAGTCGCCTTTATTCATCAGGGCAATGATGTCGTCCTCCAACTTGTAGTCCTCTATCTCGTCCTGCTTGGCTGCTTTGTCGAGCAGGCTTTGTGCGTTGGTGTAGTACTGATAGTGCTGGCCGCCAGCAGTGTAGTCTTGGATGATGCCGTAAGACAATCGCATGGTGAAGTTGGCGTCGCTGTAGTGCGGTGTCTCCTGGTCCATCTCGAGGAGAGCCTGTGTCAGCAGGTGTTCGTTGAAGTCGATAGTTTTCGAAGCATCTCGGTTCTTTCCGCTGATTACCTGCATCATAGTCGGAATTCCTTGAGCATAGAGCAGTCCAAGGTCTGTGTCGCGAAGGCTGCTGTCAGCAAGTACTTTATCTACTGCAGACACGTCTGTGCAGATGGTTTTGGCAAAGACGTCGTGGGCATAAGCTGCCTCGTCGCCATCGTAAAGGCTGTCGATGGTGGCGTAACAATCAGGCCAGTAGCGACTTTCCTTTACCTGTTCGCGATAGTTCTTCAGCAGTGCAGCCATCGTTGCTTCGTCGAGCTTGGCGTCATAGTCCTTGAAGAAGGACTCCATGCGACTGCGCACCTGAGCGGCCTCAGTGCTGTCAGCGTCCTGCGGCATCGAGTTGATCATGTGAGCAACGCGATAAAGCTCGATGCCTCTCATGAAGGTCTCGCGGAAGAAACCTGAGGCATAGACGTCGTCGCGACGCTTCCCGTAGGCTTCCTCGAGCTTTCCGAACATCTCGTCGAAGCGGCTAGTAAGGTTCGGTCGGCTGCTGTACCAATTTTGTATCTTGCCCTCGAGTTGCTGTTTCTGCTTGATGACACCAAGGTCCTCGATGGCTTTGTTCATGCCGATGCTGTTCTTCCAGTAGTTACTACTGCTGGCCCATTTGCTGGCGTACTTGATTCCGACGGCTCGATCGGCATCCATGAAGCGCTTCCACACCTCCTGCTTCTTGCCGCGCACCTGTATCGTACTGACGTTGATGGCATTGACTCGCTCGTCGATACCCCAGGAGCTGAGGTAGCGACTGGTGCTTCCGGGATAGCCTACAGTCATGCAGAAGTCGCCGTTCTGGTAGCCGTCAACGGAGACACGAGCATAGTTCTTAAGGCGGAGCGGTATGTTCTTCGGGCTGTAGTCGGCAGGCTCGCCGTTCTTGTCGGCATAGATACGGAACACACTGAAGTCACATGTCTGCCTTGGCCACATCCAGTTGTCGGTGTCGCCACCGAACTTGCCCATCGTCTCAGTTGCGGTAAAGACGAGTCGGATGTCGCGATAAACCTTGTAGTAGCTTACGTAGAAGGCATTGTTCTCATAGTATGCCCTGACCATGCAATCAAGTCCGGGATTGGCTTTTCGCAGTTCTTTCTCCACAGCACCCATGATGCTGTCGGTGTATTGCTTGTCGAGGTCTGCCGTTGATTCATCGGGATGCTCCTCATAGACCTTGTTCAAAGCCCTCATGATGCGACCTGTGCATTCCTCGGTCTTCAGGAGGAACTTCACGAAGAGCCCTTCTGCAGGGCGTTCCTCCTTGCGTGAACGAGCCACGAAGCCGTTGGTGAGGATATCATCTTCGGGTGTCGAGAGGCTTTGGATGGCACCGTAACCGCAGTGATGATTCGTGAATACCAAGCCGTCTTTACTAACCACGACACCCGAACAGAAGTCGCTGAAGTCCACAACACAGTCTTTCAGGCTGGCATGTTCGGTGCTGTAGAGTTGGTCGGGAGTCAGCTCTAGACCGAGGTTTTGCATAGCCTCGGCTGTCTTCTCGTCGATACGATTGAGCATCCACATGCCTTCGTCGGCACGGGAAAGGGAAGTGAGCGCGCACAAAGCAGCGCAAAGGATTATCTTTTTCATATAGCTTTTCTTGTTATTTCGTCTATTTCTTTTTCTTGGGTTTGCGTCTTGCCCAGCCTTCTTCGCTGAAGTCTGGAACCTCGCCTTTCAGCTCGTTCTTCTTGGCAGGCTTGTCTGGGTGGAGGAACTTCATCCAGTCTTCCTTCTTATATTTCTTGCCTCGAGGTGCAGTATAGCCGCGTTCCTCGCGAGAAGGCCTGACTCGTTTCTCTTGACGAGGCTTGATTTCTGGCCTTTCTTTGCGAGTCGGTTTACTTTCTTTTTGCTGAGGCTCGTCCGAAGGAATATCGCATACCACGCTTCTTCCCTTAACCGTCACACCATGTTTCAAGCCTTTCATGACACGATTCAGGTCATCCTTCTTGACTTCGATGAACGAGAAGTTCTTCATCAGGTCGATGCGTCCTACGGCAACCTTCTCGCCTTGAACGTTCTTGTTAATCAGGCCGATAATCTCTCTCGCATACATGCCGTCTATCTTGCCCACGTTGAGGAAGAGGCGAACATAGCCCTCTTCTGCTTGATGGGACTTGTTTCTTTGCCGACGACTGCTACCTTCACCTGTATTGGAGGAAGCTGTAACATCTTCTATCTCAGGCGCATTTGCGTAATATTGCAGGAAGCGTCCGAACTCGCGAGAGAGCACACGGCGGATGAGGTCGTCCTTGTCGAGCCATGCCCAGCGCTTCTGCACTTCGTTCATGAAGGGCGCGATATCTTCCTCATCGACCTCGACTCTTTCAATATCGTCGATGACATGATAGAGTTGCTTGGTGCAGATGTCGCGAGGTTCGGGCAACGTGCCTTGTTCGAAGGTCTTTTGTATTTCCTTTTCAACTTGCTTGATCTTACTCTTTTCACGCATGCCGATGATGCAGATGCTGGTGCCTTTCTTGCCGGCACGTCCCGTGCGGCCTGAGCGATGCGTATAATACTCCACATCATCTGGCATACCGTAATTGATGACGTGCGTCAGGTCATCTACGTCGAGGCCCCGAGCCGCCACATCTGTTGCGACAAGGAGTTGGATGCGATGTCGGCGGAAACGTTGCATCGTGAGGTCGCGTTGCTGCTGGGAAAGGTCGCCGTGAAGCGCATCGGCATTGTATCCGTCGCGAATCAGGTTGTCTGCCACTTCTTGTGTCTCGAGTCGAGTGCGGCAGAAGATGATTGCGTAGATGCGCGGGTAGTAATCCACGATGCGTTTAAGCGCGTGATACTTGTCGCGCACGTGTACCATATAGTATATGTGGCTTACGTTCTCTGCGCCTTCGTTCCTGCTCCCGACCTGTATCTGCTTTGCTTCCGTCAGGTAGTTTTGCGCGATGCGTTCTATCTCCTGGCTCATCGTCGCACTGAAGAGGAGCGTTCTGTGTTGGCTTGGAATGCCTTCAAGGATGCTGTCGAGGTCTTCCTGGAAGCCCATCGAAAGCATTTCGTCGGCTTCGTCGAGTACAAGGAATTGAACCATCGAAAGGTCTGCAATGCCTCGATTCATCAGGTCTAAGAGACGACCTGGAGTGGCCACGATGATATCGACGCCGTGCTTGATGGCACGAATCTGCGGCTCGATGTTTGCGCCTCCATATACTGCTTGGATGCGCATTTCAGGCAGATATTTGCTGAAGCCCTCAAGGTCGTCGGCAATTTGAAGGCATAGTTCGCGTGTCGGGCTGAGGATGAGGATGGAGGCAGACCCTCCCCGTCCCTCCCTAAAGGGAGGGTGTTCCCTATGTCCTCCCCCTTTAAGGGGGAGTTAGAGAGGGTCTTCTGCAGCAACGGCAAACCATAAGCGGCCGTCTTTCCTGTGCCGGTTTGAGCCAAAGCCACAAGGTCGGAGTCTTCATTAAGCAGGTGTGGAATCACCTCTTCCTGCACGGGCATCGGATGTTCATAGCCTAGCTCCTCAATCGCTTGCAGAAGAGGCTCAATAAGTCCCAGTTCGTTAAAATTCTTCATATTGGCTGCAAAGGTACGAAAAAGTTTAGAGTTTAGAGTTTAGAGTTGAAAGTTTTTTCGTAACTTTGCCCAGCAATGAAGACAGGACTCGTTTTAGAAGGCGGCGGAATGCGTGGTTTGTTCTCGGCTGGCGTGATGGATGTGATGATGGAGCATGGCATCCGTTTCGACGGCATTGTGGGTGTTTCGGCTGGTGCCTCGTTTGGGTGCAACTACAAGTCGCATCAGGTGGGGCGCGTCCTTCGCTATAATGTGCGATTCAAGGACGATCCCCGATACATGGGGCTGCGGAGCCTGCTTCGGACGGGTGACCTCGTTGCCGCAGAGTTCAGTTATCATACGCTTCCGAAGGAACTCGATGTCTTTGACTTCGAAGCATACAATAATGATCCTGCCGAGTTTCATGTGGTCTGCACGGACGTCGAGACGGGCGAACCTGTGTATCATCGCCTCGATTTTATGGACGATGAAGGCCTCGAATGGATTCGTGCGTCGGCCTCTATGCCACTTGTCTCGAAGCCAGTCAGCATAGATGGAAAGCTCCTTCTCGACGGTGGAATCAGCGATTCCATTCCTCTGCGATACTTCCAAGAGCAGGGCTTCGAGCGTAATCTGGTCATCCTGACGCAACCCAAGGGATTTTATAAGAAGAAGACAAAACTGATGCCGCTCTTCCATCTCTTCGCTTCTCGCTATCCCGCAATTGTCGAGGCGATGTCTCGTCGCCACCTTATGTATAACGAGGAATTGGCCTATCTCGAAGAGCAGGAACGGCTGGGCCAGATTCTTCTCATTTATCCTCAGGACGCGCTTCCTATCGGAAGGACCGAGCAGAACGAGCAGAAGATGCGCCACATCTATGCGATGGGAAGGGCGAAAGCAGAGGAAATGCTCCCCCAGATACAGGCCTTCGTAAAACTAGGCACGCCTAGTTGCCCGATTAGCCGTGTCTAGTTTGCGAATTAGACGTGCCTAGTTTGCCAACTAGCCGTGCCTAGTTTATCACCCTT
>JAFYYO010000026.1 GCA_017557475.1 Bacteroidaceae bacterium | reverse complement strand
TTGACCCGCAGGACATCCTGATAAGACCAATCTTCCCTGACAAGAACTTAAAGTGGCAATACCTCGAGAAGTCGGGCGACAGCAGGGAGAAGATAGATGTCGTCTTCGTGGCAGAAGGGTATCTGAAGGGCGAGAAGAAAGTCTTCCTGAAGGATTGCAAAGACTGCATAGGAGCGTTGAAAGCGCATGAGCCTTTCAAGTCGATGGCTGACAGATTCAACTTCATAGCTGTGATGGTTCCGTCTCAAGAAAGGGGCGTGAGCATTCCTCACGATAACGATTGGAAGAAGACGCCCTTGAGCAGCAGTTTCGACACCTTCTACAGCAACAGGTATCTTACCACATTACGCCTGAAGAAGCTGCACGATATCCTTGCTGGCTTGCCATACGAGCACATCGTCATCCTTGCTAATACGGACAATTATGGCGGCGGAGGCATCTTCAACAGCTATCTGATGTCGGCAGCCCACAACTTCCAGAACCTGCCCGTGGTTGTTCACGAGTTCGGTCACAGTTTTGCAGGATTGGCGGACGAGTACTACTACGATGACCAGTACGAGACCTCTTATCCTTCTGATACTGAACCATGGGAACCCAACCTTACTACACTTGTTGACTTCAAGAGCAAGTGGGCTGATATGTTGGGCGAGAATGTGCAAATTCCGTCCATTCCATCGGAAGAGAACATCTACACCGAGCTGGGAGTTTACGAAGGCGGAGGTTACCAGTCGAAGGGTGTTTACAGGCCGGTTCAGGAGTGTCGCATGAAGATAAACCAGGCGCCTGTCTTCTGTCCTGTTTGTGAGAGGGCAATCCGCAGAATGATAGATTACCAGACGAAGTAAAGCCTACATCAGTATTGTTCCAACGATGCCGCAGACGATGCCGATGAGGGTGCCGCCAAGGACTTGCCCGAGGGTGTGCTGACGGAGTATCATGCGGCTTGTCATCACACATCCTGCGACGAAAATTGCGAGCGAGAGCCACCAAATGGGATTGAAGCCGAAGATGGCCGAATAGGCGATTATAGCGCCGATTACACCTCCTGCTCCTGCCGAATGCATGCTGACTTTCCACCAGATATTCACCACGATGCAGGCACATTGAATGAGCAACGAAATGCCGACGATTGCCATCAGGAAATGAGGCATGTGAGTGACGGCGAAGATGTGCATCAGGCAGAGGTAGCAACAGATGTTGATAATGTAGGGAACGACGCGTTTGTGTCGCTTGCGAAGCTCGAAAGCGCTCCAGCCATGAAAGCGTCTGTAGATGTAGATGCCAAGTGCCGGCAGGCAGAAGGTGAAGACATAAACGAGCGCAAGAATCCACAGCTTGAACGTCCACGGGAAGAGACTCAAGTAGGTGAAGCTCAACAAGATGAATGTTCCGACTGTCGGATAGTACGACGGACGGAAGATTGTCGAGAGGATGCGTGCTATGAGAAGAAGGCTTTTCATTTCCTCATTCTTGCTACGGGGATTCCCATTTGTTCGCGATATTTGGCAACTGTTCTGCGAGCTATGCTGAAGCCATCGGCATGAAGCATTTGTGTGAGGCGTTCGTCGCTGAGCGGTTGCCGCTTGTCTTCCTGCTCGATGTAGCCTCGCAAGGCCGCCATCACCTGCCTGGCAGTCACATCGCCGCCTTCGTCATTCTGCGTGGCTTTGTGCGTGAAGAACCACTTCAGCGGGAACGTTCCAAAGCTGGTCTCTACGTACTTACTGTTCGCGGCTCGGCTGATGGTACTGATGTCGTAGCCCGTCAGTTCTGCCACATCGTCCAGCTTCATGGGTCGCAGCAAAGTCTCGTCGCCTTCTTGGAAGAACGGCTTCTGCAGTTTCACGATGGCCTGCATGGTTCGCATCATCGTCTCAGAGCGTTGCTGGAGGGCGTTGATGAACATCTGTCCTCGCTCCACATACTGACGGACGAAAGCGTCGTGTTGCCCCTCTACATCTGGGCTGATGATGAGCGAGGGCTGGTTGCCGCGAGAAAGGGTGACGGTAATCGTTCCGTCCTCGTCCGAATCCACATAGAAGTCGGGCTGTATGCTTTGAGCGCGATCGGCACTCTTGGCTCCAAGCGTTCCTCCAGGCCTCGGATTGAGCCGCAGAATCTCGTGCCTGAGTTGTTCGGCCTGAGCATGATTGATGTGGAGTCGCTGCTCAATTCTCGACCAACGCTTGTGGATGAAGTCGTCGAAACACTTGTCCAGCACCTTGATGAGCAGGTCGCGGAAAGGATTGTCCTCGTCCCTTCTGACCTGAATGAGCAGGCATTCCTGCAGCGAACGCGCTCCGATGCCAGGCGGGTCGAACTGCTGAAGCACCTCCAACACCTTTCCCAGCTCCTCCGCATTCGTGTTGAGACCTTGATAAATCTCAGCTTCGTCGGCAAGGATGGCGAGCGATTTCTTCAAGAGGCCGTCCTCGTCGAGCGAACCGATGAGGTACTCCATCAGCTCTTTCTCGTGGTCATCGAGGTCGAAATCCGCCATTTGTTCGCGAAGGCGGTCAGTCAGCGAAAGCGTATCGTCGTAGGACATGAACTCAGCCGCATTGTTGCTGTGGCTCGCCCCAGTCAGGAAGTCGGGAATGTCGTCCTCTGAGCGATAGTCGTAGGAAGCGTCACCAGCCGTCGCATCGTTATAGGAGTCATCCCCCTGCGGCTCTCCGTAGTCCGTTGCCTCTTGTCCGTTGTCTGTAATCTGTTGTCCGTTGTCTTTCCTTTCCAGCCACGGATTCTCCATGCACTCCAGTTCCACCCGATGCTGCAGGCTCTCCACAGGCATTTCCATCAGCCTGACGAGCATGACCTGCTGAGGCAACAGTTGCTGCACTTGCACCTGCTGCTGCGTCTGTTCCTGCGTCTGTACGTTTCTCTGTATCATCGTTTCGCTTGCAAAGTTAGCGAAAAATAATAAGACAGCAAAAAAAGAATACAAAAAAAGAGCCAACAGGCTCTTTCTTATATGTATTCGTCGTGCTTAGCGATCTGTAATACTTGCCGCTACCGCATTGCTTACTATCGAACGCAAACGAACTGTGGCGCCGCCTTCATCAGGGTGGACGGAGTTCGTGAGCAGAATGACGCTGCAATCCAACTCAGGGTCAATGACGATGCCCGTTCCCGTGAAGCCCGTGTGGCAGTAGGTCTGTCTGGAGAACAAGTCACCGTTGCACGAGGCATAGGCGCTGTAGCAATCCCAACCATAAGTGCGTCCGAAGGGCTCGGCAAAGCGCGGAACCGTGCGAAGCAGTTGTGCTGTCTGTTTGCTCATGATGCGTTTGCCATTCCATTTTCCATCGTTTTGGAGCATGGCACAGAGAATGGCGATGTCCTCGGCCGAACTGAAGAGTCCGGCGTTACCGCTGATGCCACCATTCATAATGCGTGCCAGTGGATCGTGCACCATGCCGCAAAGCACGCTGTCAGCTCCTTGCTTCGTCGTTGGAGCCACGATGCTGTGCCAATCCTCGCCTTTAGTCATCAGGGAGGCCCAGCAAGGCAAGTCTGTGTTGTGCCACACTCCATCTGCATCTGGGGCACAAGGGATGTAGTCGGTGTGGTTCATTCCGAGTGGCTCGAAGATATGTTTGCGTGAGAAATCACGAAGAGATGTGCCGCTGAGTTTTTCTATGATACGCTGCAAGGTAATGAAGTTCAGGCAGCTGTAGCGGAATCCCTTGCCTGGCTCGAAGCCACGCTTCATGTGCGAGATGTGCTCGATGCAGGCATCGGGATTTGGCGTAGCCTTGGGGTCTGGCGAATAATAGGCAGGCAGACCAGAGGTGTGCGTCATCAAATGATGGATGCGAATGGTTGTCGTTTCGCCTGATTCGTCTTTCCAATCCTCGAAGTCAGGGATGTAGCGATTCACGGCGTCGAGCATCCGAAACTTACCCTCTTCGCACAGAATGAGTGCGGAAATTGCTGTGGACATCGCTTTGCTGCACGACGCCATATCGAAGATCGTGTTGGTAGTCATGGGACGTACCACGGGCCACACTTGTCGGTTGCCATAAGCCTTCAAGTAGGCCATCTTCCCATGTCTTACCACAGCCAGTACGGCTCCAGGTATGTCGCCTTGCCTGATAGCGTCCTCGATGATTGAATCGGCCTTGAGTAACTTTTGCGAGTCCATGCCCACCTTTTCCGGGCGTACTTGTTTCAGTTGCGCCATGCTCAGGGCAGGCACTACCGCAAGAGTAATCAGGCAGAGGAGTTTCGAAATGGTTTTTGTCATATTACCTGTGTTTGATTTCTTTTTGCAAAGATAGTGTTTTTTCTTTTACGCACAAAGAATTTTGCGGGGGAAGCAGGTGTTTAACTTCTCAGGTACTGAAAGAGCTTCCTGCGTTCGAGGTAATCCAGGTCGTTCTGGTGTTGGTAGGCTTCTTTCTCGAAACGGATGTGGCGATATGCTTCTATGGCGTTTCTGTATTTAAGGAACAGGATGAGCCATTCGAGTCCATACCAGAAGAAAAAGGGCAAAAAGAGCAGTTCTCGTTGTTGGGCTGCGTGGATGAGTTCATGGTTGAGTTCCCGCGGGTTGAGAGGGCGGACTGAGAAGACGAAACCAAACAGACAAATGGCCAGAAAGCCTTTGCCCATCGGGTGTCGCTTTATGAGATGAACCTTATGTTGCTTGCTTTTCTTCATCATCTTTCCTCAGTATCCCGAAAGTTTACCCATGAAACAACTCCAGTACCAACGTGGAGGTACTGGAGTACATCCCTGTAGGTACTGGAGTACTGGCATGGAGGTACTGATGCCCTCGCACGCTAAGACTAACTAATCGAAATAGTTGATTTGCTCCTGATAGCGGTCGAACTCCATATCTTCCTTGACGCCTGCTTTGCGAAGAGCTGCAAGAACGATTTCCTGCTCCTTTGGTGGGAGTGCAGTTTCACCACGACGACGCTCGAAATAGGAATTTCTGCCAAACTTCTTTATCAGAGTCCGCATAAAGATTTGGTACTGAGCTGGGTACATTCTTTGCTGGAAGTTTGTGAATCCAAAAGCATAAGTCACCTTCCTCGAATCGCGATAGTACTTGCAGGTATTACTCGTGGTGCACTTTTGGGGGTTGATGAGCCGCATATAAGTTTCTTTCTTCTGCAACTTCTTGAGTGCCAACACATGCAGGCAAGTTTCGGCCATAGGGCATTCTTCGAGTATGCAAACGGCATAGTCTGAAGGTAGTGTTTTGTAGATTTTCCTTGGCATAATAGTATCTAATTATGGTTTATCGCCAACAAATTTACGAAAAAGTTTTTGATATCAGCAAGAGTTTTGGCAGAATTTACACAAAAAAACCTTCCTGACAAGTCGACAGGAAGGTTTTCGTGGTATTCTTTTGTCTCAAAAAGAGGCTTATTCTGTTGGAACGCCGCCAAGACTCTGTACTTGGACATCTGAAAGGGCTTCGTTCCAGAAACGAATCTCAGCGGTTTCGATGGCTTTCTCCTCTCCATCATTATCGGCAAAGTAGAGCGCTCCTGTGCTGAGCTGCCAATGTTGTGAGCTGGCAGAAGTGCTTCGACCAACCTTTGCTCCATCGATATAGACGGCACCATAATTGTCCTTAACCACAAACATGACACGATGCCATTTTCCAGCAGTAAGGCTGCCGTTATAGCCAAGACCAGCATTATTCAGACCGACTTGAGCGTTCTTGATGAAGAGGCTGCCGTCCTTTCCATTGGTAAGACCGTTCTGGAGAAGCGGACTATAGCCGGAAAGGTCTGTTGCACGAATATCCCACATAACGGAATAAGTGCTCATGCTTGTCACTCCGAGGTTGGAAGTCATCATCAGGCTAGAGCCTATGGGAAGGGCAAGAGCGCCATTGCCTTCTGCGGGACCTGCCACAATCGAGATATTGGCATCGGCAATTGTGTTGTATGTTGTTACGTTGCCATTTGTATGTTTGGCAGCTTTAAGGGTAGCAACACCGGTTCCTGCTAAGATATCTGCAGTATTGTCGAAAGTCCAAGCGCCTGTTGCTTCAGGAATAGTGACAGGTTCTGGAATATCGTTTGGATTGACTTTACCAAGCTTCGTTACCTGACCATTGGTGAGAGCCTTATCCCAGAAACGAATCTCTGAAGTTTCTATTTGATGTTCCTCGCCATTCTCATCAGCAAAGAAGAGAACAGCTTTGCCCAGTTGCCAATGTACATCATTAGCAGAAGTGCTTTGTCCGATGAGTGTTCCGTCGAGATAAACCTTGATAGCATTGTTCTTTACTACAATGACGACGCGATACCATTTATCAGCATCAAGGAAACCATTATAGCCCAAACCGTTGGAGTTCAGACCAATTTTTCCGTTATTGATAAAGAGACTTCCGTCCTTGTTGTTTGCGGGATCATTCTGGAAGAGTGGTGTATAACCGTTTAGCTCTGTAGAATGGATGTCCATGAGCAAAGAGTAAGTGCTAAGAGTAGTAGCCTCAAGGTTAGTGGTCATCAAAAGGCTCGAGTTTACAGGAACAGTGATTGCTCCATTTCCTTCATAAGGACCAGCAAAAGGAACGATGCCTAAATCTTCAAGATTGGAAACATTTACATTGCCTTTGGAATGAGCTGTACCTTGCAGAGTAGCTACACCCGTTCCTTCCAAGAGATTATCAGGATTGTCGAAGGTCCACCAACCAACAGGATCAGGAACAGGAGCATCATCGGCAGTAGTCGTAAAGGTAGCCGTCAAAGGTACAGACTGATTGTCGTAGGAGTCATAGGCTATGACTTCAGCAGTATATTTCGTTTTCTCGGCCAGGCCATCAATAGTATAGGAAAGCGTATGCGGCTTGTCTGTCATGAGATAGAACTGCGAGAAGACAAAGGCACTCTTGACTTCCGTCTCGCCATTAAGCACGCGAACCTTGTATCGGAAGACGCATTCATTGTCGGTAGCCTGCGGGAAGGTAATGGTCACATCATTAGGATAAGTGTCGAGTGTCAACTTAGCACTTTTGTAAAAAGCAGGAGCAGGCAGGCCGTTGCGCAGAGGAACATTGTTCGGGTTGTCGTCTGCGTCGCGAATGTCTGCGTATTCAAACATGCTGCCGTCGAAGGGAGCTTTCAGTAGCCAACGATGCTCGGGGTCAATCTCCAAGCCGCGATAGGTGTCGTAACGACGTATTTCGATGTCGCCGTTAGGTTGCTCCTCGAGAATCATGCCCTCAGTAACGTTCTTGAAGCCTTCAGGATGTATACCTTCCTCGACTGCGCCTGGATTGATCTCGGAGTAGGTTATGCTGCCGGTATTGATTCCAGTGTAGTAGTTGTTGCGCGAGCTGTTGGGGTTGGCTCCTTGATGGATGCTGCGAGGGTCGCCAAGAGGATAGTGGCTGTGGCCTCCGAAGATAACAACTTGCGGGTATTGGTTCAGGACAGGGTTCAACACCTTCATGGCCCATGCCGCACCTTCAATTTCTCCCCAAGAGCTGTAACAAGTCCAGCGTGGAGGAACATGAGTGAAGACAAAGATGGGTTTGCCTGGAGCATCTTGAGCTGCTTGCTTCAGGTAGCGCTTAAGCGTGGTTACCACAGTAGAGGGATAGGAGGCAGTGCCGTTGCTGGCGTTGTCATCGTTGTTGTAGCCGGCACGGACGCTTATCGTAATGAAGGGATAGCCTTTGATGAGGACATACTGGTCGAGAGGATAAGACTTGTTTCCGTTGAACACCTTCAGACCAGATTTGTAATTGCTTTGACCACTACCATTGTAGTTGTCGTGGTTGCCCATCATGAAGAGGAAGTTGTCAACGGGGCTGACGAAGTTCTCGCTGTTGCCGAAGAGCTGCACGAATTCCGTGTACTGGTTCGTGTCGCCGTGATCGGTAAGGTCGCCTACGACAGCTAAAGCATCGAGTTTGCCTTGACCTGTCAAATACTGGAGTGTATTCGAGACTTTCTCCACATATCTTCCGCCATAGCTGTTGCCGACGTGTGTGTCGGAGATGACGGCAAAGACGAGACGTGCTTCCTGCTTGACTGTGATGAGCAGAGGATGGAAGTCCTTGCTGCGAACAGAAAGGATGGCTGTGCGAGCCTCATCGGAAGCGTTCTCTGTAACGGTCAGATGGAGTGTGTCGTTTGTGAAAGAGGCTTCACACCAATCTGCATCACTAGTAACTATTGCGTTCTGATTGGTCTGTATGGGAATGTCGTGAGTTGTAGGTCCGAAAGGAAGACTAATGACGCCATTGACTATCTTTTCTGAAGAGAAAGTGGCTGCACCAGGAGTGGCCAGCGAAGTGACGATATAGTTTTGTGCTCGTGTCTGCAGCAAGAAGCTGGGAACAAGCAGCAAGAGAAAGAGAATATGCTTTTTCATTGTCTTATTAATCTTAATTGTCAGTAATCATAATTCTATCTCTGTTTACGGAATTGCCACCTTAAAGGATTTTTGCGGCATCTTCACCATGTAAACGCCTGTTGGCAAAGCTACTGTGCGAGGCATTTCTTCGCCTTCAGCATTGAACAGTTGCCATTCGGAACAGCCGCTTACAGAGATGCGTTTGTTCTTCACTTGAATGGTGGCGCGACCTGCCTTTGTTGAGCCGATACCTGTCTGAATCTCAACGGGGAAGAACTTCCAGCCTACGAAGGAAGTGCTTTCGCCTGATTCAGGATAAGTAAGAGCTTCGCCACTGATGTCGGCCAAAGCGAGACAACGGTTCACGCCATCGTCCTCTACGCCTTCCAGCTTGAAAGCATAGTCGCCGAGAGAAGTGGCTGTAAAGCCAGGTGTACCAGAAGAGGAGAGCCATGTTGCATTGTGGTCGCCGTTATTGACGGAGATATTGCTTATCTGACTTCCTGTTGCACGATTGGTGATGATGACTTTTCCGTCTTCGCCAGCCGTCAGTTTCCACTGAGAGCGGTAATCATCCGTCTCTGTAGGTAGCAGATGAACCATGTAGCTGATGTCTTCCTCAGTCTCCGAGTCAAGGTCGGTCATAGCATAACTTTCCATACCAGAAGCTGCACTGCAGATGCGGTACCAATAGACGACATCGGTACTCAATTGCAGCTCTGAATCAAACTCTTGGGCTCTTGCCGACAAGGAGGCCAGCAAAGCTATGCCCAAAGAAAGTGTTTTGAGTGATTTGTAAGTCATAGATGTTAGTTTATTTTATAATGATTAGGTTTTCTGTTGCAAAGGTACATCTTTTTCCGTTTTTGCCCAAAAGAACAAACGAAAAGTTTTACCTCTCTCAACTAGGCACGCCTAATTTACAAACTAGACACGCCTAATTCGCAAACTACCCTGCAGTCGTTTCAGAACTTACTTGCTGAACTTCCACAGAAGGTCGTTGGCTTTCCGAAGCAGAGCCACAGGATCTGTGTCTTTTTCGTAAGTGTTGGGAGCAAAATAGCGAAGCATCTCGTCGAGGTCCTTTGCTTCTTTGAGGTTGAGAGAGGGTCGAAGCAGACGAACTTTCTCATAGGCCTGAATGCCTTCTATCAGGCGTTCCAGACGGATACAACTGCCTTCGGGATAGGTCAGGAAACAATCTCCTGCAGGGAAGTTCCCATAGCGACTATCCTCATTGGGTTGCTTAGGCCAACTATTGTAAGCCCAACGCAGATAACCATCGTAGCCGCAAGCCAAAGCATGCCAACCAAGATAAGCCGATTCGGCTGGAGGCGAGAAGGTAAAGGTGTTGGGACGCTCTGGTCCACAACAGGTATAGAAGGTAATCTTCTGTCCCTTTGCAGTTCTGCGAGCCAGAGCTTCTTTCTTGAGCAAATTGTATTGGAAGGCCACGCTAATGTCGTCCACTCTGTCGGCTTCCTCGCTTTCCACATTATAGTTGGCAGCTCCCTCAATCTTGAACTCTGGGTCTGCATCCTGAATTGTCCGCCAAGCAGCTTCCATTTGGTCTTTCGGACGCTCATCCATAGCGATATAAGTGCGTTCGAACCAACCTTTCTGGCGAAGATGACGACTGAAATCTTTCAAGAAAGGAACGATGAAATCGTGGTATTTTGCTTCGCCAGGCCTGCAAGCGAGCTCTTTGACGGAGTTCGTCGCACAATCGTAATAATCAAAACGATAGTGCCAAGGAACGAGCGTGTAGCAGTCGATTTGCTCCGTGATTCCGCACGACATCATGAACTCCACCCACTTGTCGAAGACAGTATAATCGTACTTCCAAGTGCCGTCGAGCTGCTTCATCTTGGCAATCATGCTCTCGAAGGGGTCGAAAGTCTGTCCGTTCCAAGGCCGGCTGATAACGGAACAGGTAATAATCTTCTGTCCTGCAGAGGCGAGAAGTTCCATCATCGGGCGCATCAAGTCGAAGTGTTGCTGACTCCAAAGGGGCACCTCGTAGTAGCGGGCAACTGCATAAGGATTCTGCCAAAGGTCGAGATGGAAAGCCCATTTGCTGGGTTCGGGCAGGACTTTATCTGCCACTTGCAGCTGAATGGGAAGGGAAAGTTTCTTTCCGTCGCAGTTCATCGTCACAGTTCCCTGATAGGTGCCGGGCTTTGCTTCTGTGGGAACATGGATGTCGAGCCAAATGGGACGAGCTGTATTGGCGTCAACCTTCAGATTTTCAACAGGGTCGAGGCGGTCAGCACAAAGCATCGAATCCTTCTTGTTGTAGAAAGGCTCGGCCAAAACATAGCGAACAAAGTACTTCTTTATGGCAGAAGCGGGAATGATGTTCTTGCCACTTTTGAGGTCGCTAACCGTGAATGAAACGCTCTTCAGCTCTTTCGAAGTGGAGAGGACTGCCTGTGCCGAAACTCTTTCTCCGCGCCAAGCACGAAGAAGTGGGGATTTCTTGGTGGTCGTAGGAACCTGCGTTTTAGAGTAGCGAACATCGATGCTGCCCCAACCGAAAGTAGGTTGCTTGACTTGCGTCCAAGCCTCTTGAGCTTCTGGCTTCGGGTCAGGAAGTTCAATATTGTTGACTTGAGCCTTCAACGAAAAGCTAAAAATCGCGATGAAAAGGCAGAAAATTGAACGTTTCATAATAGTGTCTGTTAGTTTGTTAGTGTGGTATTTCTTGTTTGATGAATTGCTCTGCTACGATGCAAAG
>JAFYYO010000239.1 GCA_017557475.1 Bacteroidaceae bacterium | reverse complement strand
CTTCGGCAAAGGTCCAGATGTTGAAGGTGCGACCATACCACTTCCTGCCACTCAAGACAATCTGTCCTGAAGGCAGTTCCTCCACCTTCGGCTCATCGCTGTCGGGAGCCGCTTGGAACGCAGGATTGCCTCCCAACAACTGCCAATTCATACCCATATCATCGCTATAAACAACGTAAGCACCCTTCAGTCCTGTGCCACGCAAAAGCAAGGCTGCATATAGACGATAGTAGTCGCCGACTTTCGTGACACGGCTTTGCAGAATCTTTCCGCTGCCAAAGAAGCCTGCCCAAGCAAAAACGCCCATTCCATCGTCATTTTCGGTCGTTTGGAAAAGTGCGCCTTTCTTTCCCCAGAACTGAGTCGTAATGTCTTCAGGAGCACTCCAAGTATGTCCGCCATCTGTAGTAATCTGCCTTGCAATGAAGGGTCGATGCGTGGCTGTGCCATAGGAATAGATGCACTTTCCGCTGACAGTAATAAGCACGCCTCTGCCGCTTTCGCGATCCAAACAAAGTGCAGGATCACCAAAGCCCACACCAAAAACATTCTCATTTCCGCCCATTCCATCGGCAATTTTGACCTCTTCCGACCACTTCTTGCCGTTATTCTTCGAGATGCGCATAACCTGATCGACCTCACCGAAACCGATGTCGGTGCCACAAACGCGGTAGTCATAGATGGCGACCAACTCTCCCTTTTTGTTCTTGGCAATAGCTGGGATGCGATAAACATCGCGAGTACTATCGTTGCTGTATGCCAGAATCTGATACTTGCTGCGCTCTTTTGCATATGTCTCCGTTGCTCCCGTATTACCATCAACAGAAGGCAGAGCAGCTACGGCTGCAGAAACAGGCAAGAACAGAAACAGGACAAGAAGCTTTGCACAACAATCTTTGCTGCACCCATCGCAGCAACTGCACTTATTATCACTGCGCAAATAGCGATACAAAACGAAGCCTGCAACAACTATCACAGCGGCTAGAAGAATGATACTTTGTGTATTCATAGTTATAGAAGTAAGATTATTTGATACGTAATAAATGCCGCAATCCAAGCGATGCAACATTGTCCAACCATGATGAACAGCATCCATTTGGTGCCAAGTTCACGTCGAACCGTTGCCATCGTTGCCATGCAAGGTGTATAGAGCAGGCAGAAGACGAGCAAAGTATAGGCCACACCTGGCGTGAATACTTCCGTCAAAGCCACACCAGCAAAGAGAGTGCTGAGCGTGCTCACTACCACCTCCTTCGCCAAAAGACCGCTCACGAGCGAAGTCACCACTCTCCAATCGCCACAACCTAATGGTTCGAAGACTGGAGCAATGAGGCTCGAGATTTGTGCCAACATGCTTCTGGAAGCCTCGGATGCAGGCACCATTTGTAGGTGGAAATCAAAGGTTTGCAAGAGCCAAATGACGATACTGGCAAGAAAGATAACCGTGAAGGCTCGCGAAAGGAAGTCCTTCGCTTTGTCCCACAGCAAGTGCCAGACATTCATGGCTACAGGCATGCGATAGTTAGGCAGCTCCATGACAAAAGGAACCGCTTCACCTCGGAATAAAGTCCGTTTCAAAACGAGTGCCACAACGATGCCTGTCAAGATGCCAAGCACGTAGAGCGACATCATCACCAAAGCCGCATGACGAGGGAAGAAAGCAGCTGCGAAGAATGCATAGATAGGAATCTTGGCGGTGCAGGACATGAAAGGAGTAAGCAAGATAGTGAGTCTGCGGTCTCGTTCGCTGGGAAGCGTGCGGCTTGCCATAATGCCTGGAACCGAGCAACCAAAGCCAATCAGCAAAGGCACAATGCTTCTTCCGGAAAGTCCCAAGCCTCTGAGCATCTTGTCCATCACGAAAGCGATGCGCGCCATATAGCCTGTATCCTCGAGCATGCTGAGGAAGAAGAACAGAATGACGATGAGCGGCAGAAAGACGAGCACAGTTCCGACGCCCGAATAGATGCCGTCGATGATAAGCGAATGGATGGGCGGAGCGATGTTCCACTGCGTCAGGAGGGCGTCGGAGTAGTCTGTGAAGCGGTCTATTCCCACTTGGAAGAGGTCTTGCAACCATGCTCCTATCGTATTGAAAGTCAGATAGAAGACCGCAGTCATGATGAGAAGAAAGGCTGGAATGGCAGTGTAGCGACCAGTTAGAACTTTATCTATACGGATGCTTCGCCTTTGTTCGTTGCTTTCTTCGGGTCGGACAACGGTTTGATTACTTACCTGAAGGATGAAACGGAACCTCATATCTGCAAGGGCGGCACAGCGGTCGAGGCCTCTCTCCTCCTCCATTTGGCAGATGATATGCTCGATGGTTTCCTGCTCATTTTGTGTCAAATTGAGTGCCGAAGCCACGAGTTTGTCGCCCTCTATCAGCTTACTTGCGGCAAAGCGAACAGGGATATCTGCTGCTTGGGCGTGGTCCTCGATGAAATGCATGATGGCATGAAGGCAACGATGCACAGCTCCACCGTGTTCTGTAGGACTGCAGAAGTCCTGTCGAGCCGGCCCTTCATTGTATCGAGCCACATGAATAGCGTGGCTCACAACCTCGTCCACACCCTCATTTTTCATGGCGCTAATGGGGATGACAGGAATGCCGAGCATCCTCTCCATTCGGTTGATGCGGATAGTTCCGCCGTTGCTCCTTACCTCGTCCATCATGTTGAGAGCCAGCACAATAGGAACACCAAGCTCCATCAACTGCATGGTCAGATAGAGGTTACGTTCGATATTGGTTGCATCGACAATATTGATGATGCCGCTTGGCTTGTTTTCAAGGATGAAACGACGACTTATAACCTCTTCGCTTGTGTAAGGACTGAGGCTGTAGATGCCGGGAAGGTCGGTAACGGTGGCTTCAGGATGGCCTTTGATGATGCCATCTTTGCGGTCGATAGTCACACCAGGAAAGTTGCCGACATGCTGCTTGCTACCCGTCAACTGATTGAAAAGCGTCGTTTTTCCGCAGTTCTGATTGCCTACGAGAGCAAAGGTGAGAGGACCCTTTTTTGCCGATGAAATGGGGTGAAATGCGTCTTCTTCATGGTAACGACCTTCCTCACCGAAGCCAGGATGCTCCTTTTCATGACAGATTTCCGTCATCTGGTTGTCTTCGAAAGACGACACAGATGTTTGCTCGTCCTCGAGGCTGACCTCAATTTGCTCGGCATCAGCAAGTCTCAAAGTCAGTTCGTAGCCGTGAACTCGCAGTTCCATCGGGTCGCCGAGGGGTGCGTACTTCTGCAACGTAACCTGCGTTCCGGGTATCATACCCATGTCGAGGAAATGCTGCCGCAAATCCCCTTCACCACCCACTTTGAGGATGGTGGCCGACTGACCCTTATGTAGTTCTCTGAGTGTCATCGTTCTTTCGGTTCGAACCTTTTGCTCTGCAAAGTTACAAAAAAAGAGGCATATAGCAAGCAGCCACATGCCTCTAAATGATAAAATTACCTAAAAATGATGAAGTCGCGAAGGTAGTTCCCAAACTAGGCAGGGCTAGTTGCCCAACTAGGCACGTCTAGTTTGCAAATTAGCCACGTCTAGTTGGCGAACTAGGCACGCCTAGTTTTTCAACAAGCCGTGTTCCTACTCTTCTGGCTCAACAGGAGCCTCGGGCGTTTCCTCTTTCTTCTTTGCCAAATACTCTGGCAGAGCCATGCCTGCCTGCTCGAAAAGTTCGGAGAGAGGAGGCACGCTCTTCATCAATCCGGCGAGAAAGTTGGCCGTGCTTGTCTTGCCGTCGCCAGTTCCGCCACCATTGTCCCAAACCGTTACCTTGTCGATGTTGATGCCCTTTATGGCTTCGACCTGAGTCTTCACCAAGTCTGGGAGTTTCTCCAGGAGCAGCAAGGTATAAGCCTTCGTTGCGTCACCTCCAGCAGCTTGAATCATCTTGTCGTAACCCTCGGCCTGCTTTGTGAGGATTTGGAACAAACCCTTAGCCTCAGCCTCCATCTTTGCGAAGATGGCATCAGCCTCACCTTTCGCATTGACGCGCTTTTGCTCAGCCTCGGCCTCAGCAGCGATGACGAGTCGCTTCTTCTCGATTTCCTGGGCCACAATCACGTTGGCTTGCTGACTTGCACGCTCTCTATCGGCTCTTGCATTCTCAGCTTTCTGCTCAGCTGCATAGGCTTCTTCGAGAGCTTGAGCGCTCGCAACCTTCTCAGCAGCAACGGCTTTGCGCTGAGCTTCTGCCTCTCTTTCACGACGAACAGCATCCGAATTGGCAATCGCAATCTTGGCTTCGTTCTCACCCTTCACGGCTTCAGCATTGGCTTCGGCAGTCCTGATTCGAGTCTCTCTAACGGCCTCAGCCTTACCAATCTCACCATTTCGCTCTTGTTCTGCAACTCGAACCTTTGCTTCATTGATAGCCTTCGCCGCAGCTTCCTGTCCGAGAGCCTCAATGTAGCCGCTCTCGTCCTTAATATCGGTCACGTTCACGTTGATGAGACGCAAGCCAATCTTCTTCAACTCGACTTCCACATTAGCCGTGATAGCCTCGAGGAACTTGTCGCGATCCGAGTTCAACTCCTCGATACTCATTGTGGCAATAACCAGACGAAGCTGGCCAAAGAGGATGTCTCGAGCAAGCTCCTGAATCTGTTGAGGAGTCTGACCGAGCAAACGCTCTGCAGCAGCCAGCATACTTTCCGGCTCTGTGCTGATACCTACGGTAAAGCGGCAAGGCACATCAACTCGGATATTCTGCCTGGAAAGGGCATTCGTCAGGTTCGCATCGATGCCGATGGGAGTCAGAGACAGGTAGGCGTAATCCTCGATGATAGGCCATACAAAGGCACCTCCGCCATGAACACACTTGGCACTTTTGCTGTTGCCACGATTACCATAAATAACCAGAATCTTGTCACTGGGACAGCGACGATAGCGGTTAACAATGGCCATGAAGAGAAAGACGAGTACAATGACTCCAATCACAATAAGATAGAACGGTTCCATATTCAGTTTATAGATTAAAGTTTAGAGTTTAGAGTTAAATTTTTTCCACAATCAAGACGGCTTTGTCGATGACCTTTGTCACTCGAACCTTTGTGCCGCTTGGAATGGCTTCGCCTTCTGTCTGAGCAGGAAGTTCCTGTACTGAGCCGTGGAAGCTTATCTGTACTTTGCCGCTACCACTTCTGTTGGCTGGGATGCGGATATAGACTTCGCAAACTTGTCCCACACTCTCTTCGATGCGATAAGAGCCGTTGCCCTCCAACTTCATCAGTTGCTTATACATTATTATAAAGGCTGCCACCATGATGCAACCACAAAGGATTGCAGCCAAAGCAAGCAGGAAGCGATTGGGAATAACGCTGCTCAGGCAAACGCCGCCCCATCCTACACCAAGCAGGAAGTTGACTGTGTTGCGAATCGTAAAGAGTTGTATGGCTCCTCCTGTGTCCATCGTATCTCCGTTGCCGTCGCCCATATCAGCTCCACCTGTATCTAGGTCGCCAACATCGCCGCCAGCATCGGTATCGCCAAGACCAATGAGCGTTAAAGTCATCTGAATAAGAAAGATGATGGAGACAGCAATGGCTATCGTCCAATAGGCGCGCATATAAGGAGGCAACGCCTGAAACCAGTCAAGAAATGTAGTCATCATAGTTCACACAATTAGTTTTCCAAGTACAAAGTTAAGCATTTCCCGCTTAATAGACAACGAAAACTTGCATTATATCGTGCTTTTCGCTACTTTTGCAAACAAGAAGTATCAAAAGATATATATGAATAAGGAAGGGAATCATCTGTTGCGCCTCTTTAGCTATTGCCCGAAGTGCGGAGCAAAGGCTTTTGTGGAGGACACAGAGAAGAGCAAACGATGCGAGGCTTGCGGCTTTGTCTATTTCATGAATCCGAGTGCCTCGACCGTTGCCGTGATTGTTGATGAAGGGAATCGACTGCTGGCTGTTCGTCGAAGCAAAGAGCCAGCAAAGGGAACCCTCGATTTGCCTGGAGGCTTTTGCGATTGCTATGAGACAGGCGAAGAAGGTGTTCGAAGAGAGGTCTTGGAAGAGACTGGCCTCGAAGTCATCGAGACTCGCTACCTTTTCTCGCTGTCCAATATGTATAGGTATAGTGGTCTCGACATCCCGACTCTCGACCTCTTCTTCCTTTGCAAAGTGGCTGAAACGACTGGAGCAAAGGCTATGGATGATGCTGGAGAAATACTGTGGTTGCCTTGGGAAGAGGTCAAGCCAGAAGACTTCGGACTGAAGTCGATCAGCCTTGGTGTGGCTCGATTGCTTGAGTTGCAGGCTGCTTCTCAGGCCATCGACCACTAAGCCACGGAACTCTCTCAATATAAGGCACAAGCCAAGCACAGAGGCAGAAGATGACAGGAATGAGGATGAGCACATCATCCACTTTTCCGTAGATGCTCCTGCCAAAGGAAAGGTGCATGAACTTGTAGAAATAAAGCATCGGATAGTGCGATATGAAGAAGACCATACTGTGCTCTCCGATGAAGCAAAGCAGAGGAATTCGAGGCACTTGAAGCGTCAAAAGCACTCCTGCAAGACCACAAAGTATCAAAGTCGCATTGATGACTGCCATCAAAGCATTGCCTGTAAAGAGGTTCTGGCTCATGTTGTAAGTGCCTGGAATCGCGATTCCCAATACCACAAATGCTGCCACCATCAGCCACGAAGCAGCCATAACTTGCTGATTCGAAAACCTCTGCATCACCCATCGCCACAGCCTTCCAAGATAGAAGAAGTAGCAGGCGATAAAGACATTGCCGAGGCTCATGGGCACATTATTGCCCGTCTTGTATGCCCAATAACTGAGAGCAGGGAAGAGAATTGTGAGCCAACAGAGATACTTCACTTTGTCGATGTATCGCACCATCATATAGACGGTAAAGAACGAAAAGAGAAACCAGATGGGCGAGTTGCCGTAGAAGCCGCTCTTCATCCAGATATGGCTCCATTCCAACGGCTCGACAAACTTCTTGTAACGGTCAACAAGAGGGAAGTAGAAACTGAAATAGACGATGGCTCCAATGAT
>JAFYYO010000238.1 GCA_017557475.1 Bacteroidaceae bacterium | reverse complement strand
CTGATACAGCATAGTCACCAGGTTCAACATCTCCAACTGCAACTTTGAAAGTAGCAACTGGACCTTCACTGCCTTGAACTACTTCTTCTCCTGCACATTCGCATGAGAAAGTAACAGTACCGTCTTCATTAACAACGGCTGTAAGCGTAGGAGCTGTGGTGAAACGTCCATCAACAGGAGCGAAACTACCATCTACATAAGTAACGCCCTCGGGAAGAGTAACAGTACAAGCCCAATTTAAAACGCCGAAAGTGCCTGTATTCTTCAGGTTCAGGGTCAACTCGGCCTCTGCATTGGCTTTACCGTTCTCAGCGGCAGTTACAGAGAGACGATAGTTCTGGGTGAGACTAGCCCACATTGCTGTCATTGCGAAGAATGACACCAGTGAAAGTAAAATTCTCTTTTTCATAAAACTTAGTTTTTGTTATTAAATGTTGTTTTAGTTGTTTTATACTTTTTTCTGCTGCAAATTTAGTGCTTTTTTCATAACCACCAAAACTTTTTGGCTTTTTTTTTCCACTTTTCTTAAAAAAAGTTGAGGTTAAAGGAGGCAAAACACGGAAAAAGGGCTCTTTTCATCAGTTTTCCTTTACCTTTCTTCACTATTCCGTATATAATTATAGTCCTCGTGCTCGGAAGATGATGTCGCGAGCCTCTGTCACCTCTCGAAACTTCTTTTCTGCTTCCTCACGGGCTGCTTCGCCTTGTGATGCCACTCGGTCAGGATGATAGCGTAGCGCCATCTCTCGATAAGCCTGTCGCACTTCGTCGTCTGTCGCCGTCTCACGAATGCCAAGAGTTCGATAGGCTTCCTGCAAGGTGACATCGACATAAGGCTGCCACTTGCGCTCTTCCTTCTGATAGCCAGAGAAGTCGTCTGTGCCTCGCTGAAAGGTGAAGTGAATGGTAGGTCGGCTATACATCGAGTCGAGCAACCAGCCCAACAGGAAACCTAAGAGGAAGCCTTTGCCTCCGCTTATGTAAAGGCCTATGAGGCCAAATATCCATTTATAGCTAATTAAGCAGCCCATGTTTGGGGATTAGGGATTAGAGATTAGGGATTAGAGTGTTTGTCTCAGCTTCTCGGATACATCTTCGACGGGAACGATTTGGTATTCTCCTTCCTTGAGCCAAACGATGCGGCGAGAGATGATGGGAATGCCGATGTCTTCGAGCATGAGGGCATAGAGGGAGAGCTGGATGGTGTAGAGCGAAAGGTCTTCTTCCGTCATACAGTTAAAAGGTTCGCGTAGCATCTTACCATACTTGCGATTGTATTCGCTGGTGAGGTTGGCGTTGGTCTTGTAGTCGAGAATAATGAAGCCTTCTGGTTGGCCGTCGCTTCCGTCGTTATAATAAAGCATATCGAAGGTACCTGCAAGCCGCTCTTTGAGGTTTTGCTCCTCACAAGGGTTCTTGCCGCTATACACTTGTGCTTCGTTGAGGACAAGATGCATGCTGCTCGGCATTTCGTTCATAAACTTGAGCACAGCCTCTTCCTTAGGATGAATGGGAGCGAGGAAGCCATATTCGGGCATATACTGAGCCCTTATGGAAGGGCAGATGCGCTCAGGCATTCCTGCTCGCAGATAGCCAAGACTTTCGCCATAAGCATGCGTCTTTGTGCCAAGCCTTGTAGCTCGGAAAGAGTTCTGCCGCCATTGCTGAATCCAATACTCGGGAGTCTGACCGTTCTTCAGGGCATAGCGCATCGCCTGCCACTGCTCGTCGAAAGGTTCTTTTATGAAGCGATGGGCAACACCTGAGACAGAAGGCAAGGTCTGGCCATTCAGCACATAACGATGTCCTTCTTCATAGAACTCAAGATCCTCGAACGCCTCAAGCACCTTTCTGCGCACCTCCTCTACCACCGAAGGCTCGCCAGCTATAGTATACATCTTATCATTTACCATTTGCTATCTTCTTTCCTTGTACGATGTTAATTCCTTTGGCTGGACGACTGAGACGTTGACCTGAGAGGTTGTAGATAGTATCGTTAAGGTCCCGAAGGTCCTTAAGGTCCTTAAGGTCAGTCTCGTCGTCATCTGGGAAAGGGACTTCCACAAGCGCATCGTTAAAGGTGGGACGAAACTCAGATACCTGTATCACGTCGTTACCGCCACCTTTGCGAGCTGTGATGACCCACTTGAAACATTGGTAAGCCTTACTCGTCTCGGCAGGAAGCGTATAAGTATAGGTTGTGAAGTTAACATCCTTCAG
>JAFYYO010000237.1 GCA_017557475.1 Bacteroidaceae bacterium | reverse complement strand
AGCAAGGTCAGAGGGTGTAGGAACTTCCTCGAGAGTTGTGAAGCTGGTTGCAGCCCATACGCTCTCGCCGTCAGCATAGACAGCCTGTACCTCTACCTCATACTTGGTTTCGGGATCAAGTCCTTCGATGGTGTAGGGGCTGGTGACATCGTTCACGGTAATCCATTCGATGGTTTCGCCGCTACCACCAGAGATTGTGACATCATCAATGACAAGGTAGTTGGCATCGTTGCTTACATGGTGGAAGGCAATATAGCCCTCTTGTCCTGCGTATGCACTCAAGTCAATGCTTACTTCGTTCCATTCGCCGTTGGTGGGAGCTGCAGCCATTTCCTGCAGTGTCTCGGTGAAGTCGGTCGTAGCATTTCCGGTTGTGGAGAGCAGTACCGCATAGCTGTCGGGGTAACCGCTATTGGTGCGTACGTAGAATGTAAGTCTGCCGCCAAAGGCCACCTTAGGTGTTACGAGCCAGTTGTCGGCATTATAGGCACTGCCCATCCAACTCCATGAACTTGCACAGGCTGATCCGCTATAAGCTGTGAAGCTTAAGCTGCTGCTCGGGTCGATAGTGTACCAGCCAACTTCTTGCGGAGCTTCGCCCTCGGTGTAGATTGTCCAATTGTCAAGACCGTCTTCGAAGTCATCTGAGAACAGCACCGAACCTTTTGCAATTGCTCTGTAGCGGAGGTTGTAGCTATCGGCTGTGCCTGTCCATGTGATGGTGGCAGATTTGCCAGCGGGCTCAGCAGCCAGTTCTTTGGGTTCGGGGAATGCTACATCGGTGGTGAAGGATACGCTTGCACTCCAGTCGCTAGTGTTTTCACCATTGATGGCACGAACCCTAACGATATAATCTGTCTCAGGTGTGAGACCTTCGAGTGTGAAGGGGTTGCTGTCGGCAGCGATAATGCCCACTTCCGTCTCGCCACTGTACAGGCGAACCTGCCAAGCGGTAGCTGTGCCGTTCTCTGTCCAGCTCAGCTTAGCGCTCTTGGAGCCAACCTCAGATACTGCGAGGTTGGTGGGCGTGAAGAGACCATTGCTCTCCTCGATGCTGAAATTGGTGATGTAGAGGTAGTACTTATCGTTAGAGTTGTAGCGGATAGCAACGAACTTTGTTCCTGCGGGGCATTCGGCTTCGTACTTCAACCATTCGGATGTGTTGGTGGCTGTAACTTCGTCCTTCCATGTGAAGGCATCGACATCGTTGGTGGTTGAAGAGTAACCTACCTGGAATGTCTCAGGATAGTTTGCGCTATAAATAGCATAGTAGAACGACACCATTATTGCCGTGGTGGCATTGAACTCAGGAGAAATCAGATACTGAGGAGGTGTTGTTGAATAATGGAACGCGAATGTACCACCGGAGAGGCCAGTCTGACTGTGGCAATCTGTGAGCGTCCAGCAAGTGATGGCGCCAGAGAAGTCCTCTTCGAAGGGAAGAGTAACCACGTCGCAGTCGGTGGTGAAGTTGATAGAAGCATAGCTGCTGGCATCCTCGCCGTAGATGGCCTTCACGCGGAAGTTGTAGGGCGTGCCAGATGTCAGATCTGTGAGTGCAACGGTTGGGTCGGCAACGGTTGCCTCTGTGCTCCATTCTTCGTCTGTAGTTTTCTTGTACTGGTAAGCATAACCGTCAACCTTGCCTTCGGGCTCTGTCCAGGAGATGGTAACAGAGTTGGTGGTCAGGTCGCTTACGGTCAGGTCTGTGGGCTTGGGATAAACCACGCCGCCACCAGGAGTGTAGGTGAAGGTGGTCATGGGGATGAAGTTACGGACACTTCCGGTAACATCATCTAAGCTAGTGCCGTTAGAACCAGCCCAAGCTGCGCCTTCTGCCTCTGTACCAAGGAACTTTATGTTCTTATAGCCAGCGTCTGTGGTATTCTCGATACCAACGAGCAGATTGCCGCCGCCGTATGTGTACGGGGTGTCGAACTCGATGGTGAGCGAACCGCCGTCGCCTTCGGCCACGACGTCGAGCGTTCCATGATAGACGATGGTGCCGTTACCCTTCGGCTCGAGGGCAGTCATCGTGGTATAATTCACCTCCATCAGATAAACATCCACCTCACTTGCTGTGGTGTAGGGGACATTGTCGCTGATGGTGTAGAACTTGAGGGCACTGATGGTGCCGCCTCCTGCCATCGCCTCGAGGTCTCCGGCGGGAATTACGAACTGACTTCGTGTGAAGTCGTCGAAATAGAAGATGTAAGCAGGAACATAGTTGCTTGTCGCAGTTCCTTCATACACAGTCAAAGTCTCTTGTGCTCTAGCACCTGTCAGGCTGAAGAGCACGGCGAGGAGCATTAAGAATGCTTTCGCCAGGAAAGATTTACTTTTCATGTAGTTAATACTTTGGTTAAACATTATTATAATTAATACTTAATTTTTCCCTATAAAAGGCATAATCGGGGCAAAGGTAGCTTTTTTTATGAAAACTGGCAAGGCTTTTTGCTAATTTTGTGTCAATAATGACGCTTTTTTACATAAGTAATGGTCAAAATGACAGCATATTTCATGGTTTTCTGCATAAGTATGCGGAAGGGGCCGGTAAAAGGTGTGTCGGCAGACGCAGCGCGGCGTGTTCGCAAACGACCCCAGTGTCATTGCCAATAAGTACACGTGTCGTTGCCAATAAGTACACGTGTCGTTGCCAATAAGTACACGTGTCATTGCCAATAAGTACACGTGTTGTTGGCGATAAGTACACGTGTCATTTTGAGGTATGGGAGTTAAAGGAGTTCTTGGATGCTTTAGCACCAAGGCGCGATTGTAGTCGCGGAGGTAGTTGCGGAAGTAGTCGCGGAGGTAGTTGCGGAAGAAAGACAAATGTGTTGGCCCCTGAATATGTGGGTAATTAGCCCAAGATGGGCGACAGAGTGTTCGATAGGGCAAGTTAATGCCTTTCGGCATTTGACAAAGGTAGCCAGTTATTTCAATTGCTGGTATTTGAGTTTTGTGGAGAGAATTTGCATGCCGTAGGTATGCGACAAGGATTGATATTGCGTACCTAAAGGCACGCCTCATATCGCCATCCATATTTTCCAGCCATTTGAAATGGCAGGCTACCATTGTCATGCCCCTCTGGGGCTTTTAAAAACTAGCCGTGGCGTGTCTGGGGAGATGACAAAAAAAGAGGGGACACGCGTTGCGGCGTATCCCCTCGATATGGGTGTGACGATGCTTTACTTGATGATGACCGTCTTTCCTTCATTGATGTAGATGCCCTTTCTGCTGGGCTTTCCGGCGAGCTTGCGGCCTTCGAGGTCGAACCAGGAGTCCTCAGAGCCCTTAAGGTCCTGAAGGTCTTGAAGGGCGGTCGGGTCGTCGCCTTCGCCAAGGTTCAGGATGAATTGCTTGCTGAGGTTGTTGATGTCGGTGAACTGGAAGTATGCATGTTGAGCTCCGATGCGTGCTCCGCCAAGCGGATAATAGAGCACACTGTTGCTACCCATGAAGCGGATGTTCTGGTTTTCCGACGTGAAGACGATGGGGCTGTATGTGCCCTTGAACTCTATCTGGCCGTCGGCACCGACGAAATCGTTCATCGTGTTGCGTACGATGACATTGTTGAAGACGAGGTCGGCTTCGGTCAGCGACTCGCCGTTCTCCCACCTGATGATATAAGGTGTGCCGGCTGTGATGGCATCGAGTTCGCCTTCTTCGGTGAAGTTCAGCGTAATAGTGTTCTCTTCGATGATGGCTTCGCTCATGGCTCTGAGGTCGGCACCTTCCAGCGGACTGCCTTCAAGTTGGAGGTCGAAGGGCAGACAGATGGTGTTCCAGTAACCGTCTTTGTGGAGACTGCGACCGGCAAGCGTCACGTTGCAAAGCTTATTGGAGTATGCCTTGATGAGTTCGGTGTTGGCTTCGTACTTTGTCAAAGTGATGTTGGGGATGATGTACTTCTTGTCGGTGACGAAGTTGATGGCTTTGCTCCAGTCGGTGGGATGGTCGGCGCCGTCGCAGTAGCCGCGTACCTCGGCAATGTAGGCCGTCTCCGACCACAGGTCTCTGAGCTCGTATGAAGTGGCTTCGACGCCGTCCACCTCAACCCAGTCCTGTCCGGGCTGCGTGATGGTGATGTCGTCGATGTCGAGGTAGAACTGGTCGCTGACGTCGTAGTGGCGGATAGCTACGTAGCCCTCGCCGCTGAAGTCGCTGAGGTCGATGGTGTAGAGCGTCCAGTCGTGAGTCGTGACGTTGCCTTCCGAGACCATCTTGAAGTCAGCAGGGTCGGTGTTGCCTGTCGTGGAGACTGCCACGCCGAAGTTCTCGGAGAAGAATCTCGCGTCCTGTCCCTTTGCCCAGAAGCTAATGCTTCCACCCAGGATGACTTTGGGCGAAACGAGCCAGTTGTCGGGAGTGAGCGCCTTCTTGCCCTTCTTGTCGTATGATTCCGAGTAAGCGCAGTTGGAGGACGCATAGCCCAGGATGCCGTTGTTGTTGCTTGACCAGAGCCATGTGTGACCGTCGCCGTCGGCATCGATGGTAGTCCACAAGCCGAGGCCTTCCTCGAAGTCGGCAGGAGTGGTGTCAGGCTTGTAGCGCAGGTCATACTTCGAGAAGCCGCTGTCCCATGCGAGTGTCGCACTGGTGGAACCTACTTCTGTTGTCCATACGTTAGCGGGTGCCGTGCAGGCTTCGGTGGTGAACTGTGCTTCTGCGCTCCAGTCGCTCACCTCCTCGCCTTCCTTCGCGCGTACCTTTATAATATATGTGGTGGCATACTCAAGGCCCGTGAGTGTGATGGGATTGCTGACGTCCTCTGTGATGACGCCATTTACGTTGATGTCGAAGGCGGAGGCGTCGCTCGTCCAGCTGACGGTGGCCTGCGTGCCTCCTGCGTAGTCGATGGTGACGTTCCTGGGCCTGCGCAATGCCGGAGCCTCGCCAGGCGTGTATTCAAACTTGACGTCGGGCAGGAAGTTCTGTTGGCTGACGCTTGAGCCATAACCGCCAATCGAGACGCCATTGACGCTCTCGCCATGCCACGACACTTTGACGTAGTTGCCTGTCGCAGTCTGGTTGAAGCCGACCAGAAGGTTGCCGCCTTCGTAGTAGTAGGGCTCGTCGAAGGTGACGGTCATCTCCTTGTCGTTGACAGAGAGGCTACCGGAGTAAACTTTGTCCAGCGTGCCCCAGTTCGTAAGAGAGCTGATGGTGTTTGAAGTTGTGCCGCCCAGATAGACGTCGAACTTTGCGTTGCCCCAGTTGACGGATGCTTCGGAGGCTTTGAACGTCATGCTTGTGATGGTGGAATAGGCCATGTCCTCGATGTTGGCCTCTGCGATGACGAACTGACTCTTGGTGAGGTTGTCAACCCAGTAGCCGTAGACGGGAACGACGCCGTTGGTGAGGTTCTCAGCAACCGTCAGTGTTGCCGTTGTCGTCTCGCTTACAACGTACTGGCCTTCAGCGTTGATGTAGCAGAAGAGGAATGTGTAGGTGCCCGTCGAGGTGGGTGTGTACGGGATGACTACGTCCTGTGTCGTGCCGGCAGGGATGATGACGCTCTCGAGGTCGATGAGGTAGTCGTCGTCGTCTTGACGAAGTGCCAGCCAGATGTCGCCGTCGTAGTCGTCCGCACCATTGTTGGTGACGTTGAAGATAATGTTCACTGTTTCGTTCGGCCCGACGGGGTTGTCGCTCAGTGTGATGCTGTTCAGGGTAAGGTCGTTCTCGTTGGGGTCGATGTCGGCAACGGTTCCGGTGGCTGTTGATTTCTGTATGCCGATGACGGCATCCTGTCCGTAGTGGAAGCCATCGGTGGATGTGCTGCCGCCGATGCCTTGATGGTCTGGGTCGAGAGCCGAGAGGACAAAGTAGTTGTCACTCAGTCCGCCCCATCCCCAGTTGATGTGGAAGAAGTCGGTATTCGACTCGAACTTGTATCCGTCGCACACGAATTCGTGTCCGCCACCTGTCGAGAGGCCGCCGTAGCAAACGGGCCGACCGTGCGACACTTCATGGTAGATCATGTCTGTCCAGTTGGCGTAGGTGAAGGAGCTGCGTGAGACGAAGCGTGTCGTGTAGACGTTGTAGTCGAAGTACTCCCTGAGGGCAATGGCGACGTCCTCAGTGTAGGCGCCCGACGACTCGTCGTAGTCCATCTTCACCGAGTAGCCGCAGTACTTCATCAGCGTTGCCACGGCGTTTGCCTGAGCAGTGGTGTAATTGCCGGAGTAGCTGTCCTTCATGTTCGCCCAGTCGAATGTGACGGGGGAGAGCGAGGGCAGTGTCAGCCCTTGTGTGTAGGTCGTGTATCCCGGTATGGATGCAGTTTGAGCCTGCGGCCACTTGTGATAGTACATCACCTGTGCCATTGCTGTAGCCACGCAGCCTGTGGCGCATTTGCCGCTACCGTACCAGCTGGTGTAGGTGGGACAGAAGTTGTTGTATGGCGTGTCCTGGTTCCACTTCGAGGTACACAGAGGAGCGACGGCGGCGGTGCTGTGCGTGCCGACCTTGTTGGCAGGCTTGTTGACGCTTCCTTTCGGCAGGTTCAGGCTCTTGAGCCATGCTATCTCGTCGGCATAGCCTTGCAGCCAAGCCTTCATATTGTCGGGTATGTTGTTGACGTCGAGGTTGCCGCTCTCGCTGAAACCCAAGATGGGATGGGTGCGGTCGTCGTTCGAGACGATGACGAAGCCGCCGTTGTTCTCTACGTTGAAGACATAGAGTCCGCTCACCTTGCTCTGCATAGTGAGTTGCGGCATGACGCCCTGAGCCTTGCGTGGACGGCCAAAGGCGGTTGTCTGATTGGTCAAGAAATCTAATGCCTGCTCGAGCGCTTGCTCTTCTGTAACGTCCTCGGCCCAAATGCCTGATGTGCAGAACAGAGCTAAGAGCAATGTCAGCAGCTTCCGTGTAAAGGTAAATTTGTTGTTCATTTGTATAGTATGTTTTTATTCTTCTGCGTATGTCTTTTGTCTAAAAAAGACAAATCGGACGCAAAGGTACTACTATTTTCTTAAACCCACAAGGAAAAAGCCAGATTTATTTTAAAGATGTCGCTCAAGTAGGCGTGGCTAGTTGCCAAACTAGACGTGCCTAATTCGCAAACTAGACGTGGCTAGTTGGCCAACTAGACGTGCCTAGTTTTGAAACAAAAAAAACCTCTGCCGATTTTGCTCGGCAGAGGGAAACTCAATAACAAATATGAAATTACTCTTGGCCCAAGAGTATCTTCATCATCTCACAAGCGGAGTAGGGGACGGGTGTGCCTGGTCCGAAGATGCAGGCAACACCTGCCTTGTAGAGGAAGTCGTAGTCCTGTGCAGGGATGACACCGCCGGCGGTGACCATGATGTCCTCGCGACCCAACTTCTTCAGCTCTTCGATGAGCTGAGGAATCAGTGTCTTGTGACCTGCTGCAAGAGAGCTTGCACCTACGATGTCTACGTCGTTCTCCACTGCCTGACGAGCTGCTTCGGCTGGTGTCTGGAACAAGGGCCCCATATCCACGTCGAAACCGCAGTCGGCGTAACCTGTAGCGACAACCTTTGCGCCACGGTCGTGACCGTCCTGTCCCATCTTGGCAACCATGATGCGGGGACGGCGGCCTTCCTTCTTGGCAAATTCATCGGTCATGGCACATGCCTTATCGAAGAACTTGTCGTTCTTACTTTCGCTTCTATACACGCCTGAAATAGTTCTGATTACTGCTTTGTAACGGCCTACGATGGCTTCGCAGGCATCACTTATCTCACCCAGAGTGGCACGATGACCTGCAGCTGTGACAGCCAGGTCGAGCAGATTATTCTTGCTCTTCTTGCCTTCGTTGAACTCGCGAACGCACTCGGTGATGGCTTCGAGATCTTTCTTGACCTGAGCCTCGTCGCGATGAGCTCGCACTTGCTTCAGCGACTCTTCCTGCTGCAGACGTACTGCGGTGTTGTCAATCTCAAGGATGTCGATGGGATCTTCGTGCTCGAGACGATACTTGTTCACGCCGACGATGGTCTGTACGCCGCTGTCGATGCGAGCCTGAGTGCGGGCAGAAGCCTCCTCGATACGCATCTTTGGCAGGCCTGTCTCAATGGCTTTCGCCATACCGCCAAGCTTCTCGATCTCCTGGATATGCTCCCATGCCTTGTGATACAGCTCGTAGGTGAGCTTCTCCACATAGTAAGAGCCTGCCCACGGATCGATGTGCTTGCAGACCTGAGTCTCGTTCTGGATGTAAATCTGAGTGTTACGAGCGATACGGGCACTGAAGTCTGTCGGCAGAGCGATGGCTTCATCGAGGGCATTGGTGTGCAGCGACTGGGTGTGACCAAGCACGGCTGCCATAGCCTCGATGCAGGTACGACCCACATTGTTGAAGGGGTCTTGCTCCGTCAGCGACCAACCTGAGGTCTGCGAGTGGGTACGCAAAGCCATTGACTTCGGGTTCTTTGCTCCGAAGCTCTTCACGATCTTTGCCCACAACAGACGACCTGCACGCATCTTCGCAATCTCCATGAAGTGGTTTACACCAATGGCCCAGAAGAACGAGAGACGAGGTGCGAAGGCGTCCACTTCGATGCCTGCATTGATACCTGCACGCAGGTAATCCATACCATCGGCAAGCGTGTAAGCCAGCTCGATGTCGGCTGTTGCACCTGCTTCCTGCATGTGATAGCCAGAGATGGAGATTGAGTTGAACTTCGGCATCTTCTGAGATGTGAACTCAAAGATGTCGGCGATGATCTTCATGGAGAATGCTGGCGGATAGATGTAAGTGTTACGCACCATGAACTCCTTGAGGATATCGTTCTGGATGGTGCCTGCCATCTCTTCCAATTGAGCACCTTGCTCCAAACCAGCATTGATGTAGAAGGCTAAGACGGGCAGCACGGCGCCGTTCATCGTCATGGAGACGGACATCTTGTTCAGGGGGATGCCGTCGAACAGAACCTTCATGTTCTCCAACGAGCAAATGCTCACACCAGCCTTACCTACGTCGCCAACGACGCGCTGGTTGTCGGGGTCGTATCCTCTGTGCGTGGGAAGGTCGAATGCAACCGACAGACCTTTCTGTCCGGAAGCAAGGTTGCGGCGATAGAAAGCATTACTCTCTTCTGCCGTAGAGAAGCCAGCGTACTGACGAATGGTCCATGGGCGGAAGGGGTACATCATGCTATACGGGCCATGAAGGAAGGGAGGAATGCCTGCAGCGAAGTTCAAGTGCTCCATGCCCTCGAGGTCTTCCTTTGTATAAACAGGTTGGATGTCAATCTGCTCGGCTGTCTTCCAGTTGGCAGTGATACCCTTCTCCTTTTGCCAGGCTTGGCCGTTCTTGGCTTCGATGCCTGCAAAGATATCTATGTTGTTGAATGATTTGCGTGCCATAATCAGATTCCGAGTTTAGCGTTGTACTCCTTGAGGGTTTCCAACTGGTTAGACCTAACGTGGATGAAGTTCTCGATGCCTGCTGCCTTGAGGTCTTCTGTGCAAGCGGGAGCGCCAGCTACAACGTAGAGGGCACGGCCGTTGAGATACTTGAAGGCAGGGATGGCATACTCTGCATACTCGTCGTCGCTTGAGCAAATCACAACGATGTCGGCACCTGCAGCGAGAGCTGCGTCAACACCTTCCTCGACTGTCTTGAAGCCGAGGTTGTCGATGACTTGATAGCCGGCAGCAGCCAGGAAGTTACAACTGAACTGTGCACGGGCCTGACGCATAGCGAGGTTGCCAATCGTTAGCATAAACGCAACGGGTACCTTCGCGGCTTTCTCTGTTGTGAGACGAAGTGCCTCGAAGTCGCTGGCGAGGCGAGATGTCTTGATAGCAGGGATAGTGCTCTCGCAGCCACAAGTCTTCTGGCAGCAACACTCAATGGGCTGCTTGCCTTCACTCTTCTCTGTGAAGTTGGGGAACTGGTTCGTGCCAAGCAAGAACTCCTTGCGCTTGCCTGCATTACCGTGACGAGCGACGTTTGTCTCATTGATTGTGTTCTGTACGGAACCAGCCTTTGCAGCTGCCAAGAAGCCGCCTTCTTCCTCAACTGCGAGGAAGAGCTTCCAAGCCTGAGCAGCAAGAGCAGAGGTCAGCTCTTCGATGAAGTAAGAACCGCCGGCAACATCGACCATTCTGTCGAAGTGGCACTCGTCCTTGAGCAACAGTTGTTGGTTACGGGCGATGCGCTCTGCGAAGTCTGTAGGAACCTCATAAGGTTCGTCGAAAGGCGTCACGACGATGCTGTCCACACCTCCAAGAGCAGCCGACATGGTTTCTGTCTGCGAGCGGAGCATGTTGACGTAACTGTCGAAGAGGGTCATGTTGTAGGTTGTCGTGAAAGCACAAACATGCATCTTTGCGCTTTCCTTGTCAGCGGTGTACTGGCTTACGATCTGTGCCCAAAGCATGCGAGCGGCACGAATCTTCGCAATCTCCATGAAATAGACGCCGTTGATGCCGAGGTTGAACTTGATGCTTTGTGCTGCAAGTTCGGGAGCCACGCCTGCTTCCGTCAGCTCTGCCAGATACTCATTACCCCAAGCAAGTGCATAGCCGAGGTCTTGGTAGCTGTAAGCTCCAGCGTTTGTGAGCTTGTAAGCATTCACGGCGATGGGACGGAACTTGGGATAAGCGGCGAAGGTCTCAACGAGCGTCTTTGCGTTGGCAAGTGCTTCGGTTGTGTCCTTACCCTTCATGAGCATCTTCTCCAATGGGTCGAAACTGATGCTACCCTCAACCTTTTGAGCGTCTGCGCCCTTCTTCTGGAAGTAAGCTACGAGAAGTTGAGCCAGTTCAAGCGTCTTGCATTGGCAAGTCACGAAGTTCAGCTCGACACAATCCACATAGATGCCTTCGAGCAGAGTCTCAATGTGCTCAGCGCTGACTTTCTCCGATGGGATGCAGAAGCCGAGGCTTGTTACGCCCTTGTTCAGGACGTCGAGCGCCTTTGCATTAGCTTCCTTCGGGCATTCACACTTGATGTCCTGACGGACATACCATTCGTTGTCTGCGGCCTTATTGCCGCGAACATAGGGGAACTCACCAGGAAGCGCATTGACAAGCGGCAGCTTATCTACATCTTCCTTCAGGTAGAAGGGTTCCATGCTGAAACCCTCATTGGTTCTCCACACCATTTTCTTCTGATAGTCTGCACCTTTGAGGTCAACCTCAATCTTGTCTCGCCACTCCTGACGAGAAGGCGCAGTAAAATCAGAAAAGAGTTTTTCTTTACTATCTGCCATAAGTTGTTAAATAAAATATATTGTATGTTGTCTTTACACTTAAAAGCGCACAAAGGTACGCATTATTATGCAAACGACAAAACTTTTATCCGTAAAACAAACAATTCTTTTGCTTAAAAGCAAGATTTGCCTTCTCTGCGTTGCAACCTACAGCATTATTTCGTACCTTTGCATGCGAAAAAACGGATTAGGGATTAGAGAGCACAGATTAACTCTTAACTCTTGATTCTTAACTTAAATATCATGGACTGGTTAGAACCCCTCTTCTTCTCGACCGATAGCGTAGCCCACATCGTTTTGCTCTATGCTTTGGTCATTTCTTTAGGTCTTGGCTTGGGACGCATCAAGGTTGGAGGCATATCCTTGGGAGTCACATTTGTCCTCTTCGTAGGCATTTTGGCTGGACATTTCGGCTTTACAGGTTCCGCGAATGTCTTGAGCTTTGTTCAGGACTTAGGCCTTATCCTATTTGTATATTGTATAGGTTTGCAAGTCGGCCCAGGCTTCTTCGAGAGTTTCAAGAAGGGCGGGGTGCAATTGAACATGATGGCAATGAGTATTGTCCTGCTCAACGTGCTTTGCTGTGTTGCCCTCTACTTCCTGGTTTTCCATGATGGAGGAGCCTCTTCTGCAGCCAATTCCAGCAACCTCGCCATGATGGTTGGCGTACTTTGCGGAGCTATTACCAATACACCTGGTCTTGGTGCTGCGACTGAAGCCAGTTATCAGGTGTTCGGAACAAATGCTCCGGCCATCGCCAACGGCTATGCTTGTGCCTACCCGCTTGGTGTTGTGGGTATTATTGGAGCGACTATTGCCCTTCGTTTTCTCTGCAGAATCCGTCTGAAAGATGAGCAAAAGCAAATAGAAGAAGAGCAAGCTGCCAATCCACATGCAACCCCTCATCGCATGACACTTGTGGTGAAGAACGCCTACCTCGCAGGTCGTACGATTCTGCAGGTTCGTCAGTTCCTGGGAAGAGACTTCGTCTGCAGCCGTATCTTGCAGAATGGTCACGTCAGCATCCCCAATAGAGATACTGTCATTGCAGAGGGCGACAAGATGTTTATCACTTGTGCTCAAGACGATGCAGAGGCTATCCGCGTCTTCATCGGACCTGAGGAGAGTGTCGAATGGCAAGAGCAGGATGTCCCGATGGTCAGCAAGAACATTCTGGTCACTCAGCCTTCGATGAATGGCAAAACGTTTGGCCAGATGCACTTCAGTTCCGTCTATGGTGTCAACGTTACCCGTATCCGTCGAGGCGATATGGACCTCTTTGCTGAGCGAAACTTGAGGATGCAGTTGGGAGACCGCATAATGGTGGTTGGACCTGAGGATGCAGTCGATCGAGTGGCTCGCAAGATGGGAAACAGCGTCAAGAGTCTTAACCATCCTAACCTTTCTGCCATCTTCATCGGCATCTT
>JAFYYO010000236.1 GCA_017557475.1 Bacteroidaceae bacterium | reverse complement strand
CTGCTGATGCCTGGCGAGGATGTGCTGTGCGCCTTCTGCGCAGTTCAGATGCCACGTTTCCGCATCACGAACATCGACGACAATCCTCTGCTACGCATGATTTGGGACAAAGCCGACATTAAACATGCTACGACGTTCCTCACATACAATCACTTCTCGCCCTATCACAAACTCATTATCGACATAAAGTTCCACGGCAAGAGCGACCTCGCCATCAAGCTGGGGAGATGGGCCGCCCTGGAAGCAAAAAGACAAGATTTCTGGGAAGGGGTCGATGCGCTTGTCCCTGTGCCGCTCACAAAATGGCGACGTTTCAAGCGCGGTTACAATCAGGCAGAGAGGCTGGCTCGAGGCATGGCAGAAGTGACAGGATTGCCCGTCGTGAGCCTCATCAAGCGTACAAAGAACCGCACGCCCCAGTCGAAACTCAAGGGCGAGGCTCGCCTGAAGAATGCAGAAGGCATCTATCGTGCTTCCGTTCCCGACGAATGGCGAGGCAAACGGCTGGTTTTGGTGGACGATGTGATGACGACTGGCGCGACTCTGGGCTGCTGCGCACAAGCTGTGCTTGAAGCCGACGAAACTGCACAAATAAGTATCTTCCCGTTGTCATTCGCAAGAGACTAAAAGGCGTCAGCAGATGAATAACTGCATCTTTATTCTTGACATACATCAAAAAACATGACATTATGCAATGCTCTGCAACCTTTTTCTGTCAAAAAGTTGCATATATTCACATTTTGATGTACTTTTGCACGCAGAAAGCAAGAAACCATAACGTTTAACTTTATTCATCATACTATGGACGCAAAGAAAGTTTTGGAAGACCTGAAGAGACGCTTCCCGGGTGAACCCGAGTATCATCAGGCAGTAGAAGAAGTGCTGAGCACTATCGAAGAAGAGTACAACAAACACCCAGAGTTCGAAAAGGTGAACCTCATCGAACGTCTCTGCATTCCCGATCGCGTTTACCAGTTCCGTGTGACGTGGATGGACGACAAGGGTCAGATACAGACGAACATGGGTTACCGCATTCAGCACAACAATGCGATTGGTCCCTATAAAGGAGGTATTCGTTTCCACGCAAGTGTGAACCTCGGCATCCTGAAGTTCCTCGCTTTCGAGCAGACCTTCAAGAACTCTCTGACCACGCTCCCAATGGGCGGTGGCAAGGGCGGTTCCGACTTCTCTCCTCGCGGCAAGAGCAATGCTGAGGTGATGCGTTTCTGCCAGGCCTTCATGCTGGAGCTGGGTCGTCACATTGGTCCTGACGTGGACGTTCCCGCTGGTGACATCGGTGTTGGCGGTCGTGAAGTGGGCTACATGTTCGGCATGTATAAGAAGCTGACACGCGAGTATAGCGGTGTGCTGACAGGCAAAGGCCTCGAGTTCGGCGGTTCGCTGATTCGTCCCGAAGCAACGGGTTACGGCACCGTTTACTTCCTCCGTGCCATGCTGAAGACAAAGGGCGACACAGTTGAGGGCAAGAAGGTGCTCATCTCTGGTGCCGGCAACGTGGCTCAGTATGCAGCTGAGAAGGTTCTGCAGCTGGGCGGTAAGGTGATGACCATGAGCGACTCCGACGGCTACATCTATGATCCGGACGGCATCGACCACGAGAAGCTCGACTACATCATGGAGCTGAAGCAGGTTTATCGTGGACGTATCAAGGAGTATGTGGACAAATATCCCACAGCCAAGTACGTGGGTGATGGTGCAAAGCCCTGGTATGAGAAGGCCGACATCGCTCTGCCTTGCGCCACTCAGAACGAGTTGAACGAAGAGCAGGCAAAGGCTCTGGTTGCCAACGGTTGCATCGCAGTAGCCGAAGGTGCCAATATGCCCAGCACTCCTGGAGCAATCCGTGTCTTCCAAGAGGCTAAGATTCTCTACTCTCCTGGTAAGGCAAGCAACGCTGGTGGCGTAAGTGTATCAGGTCTCGAGATGAGCCAGAACTCAGAGCGTCTCAGCTGGAGTGCCGAAGAGGTCGATGCCAAGTTGCTTTGGATTATGGAGAACATCCACGAGAACTGCGTGAAGTACGGCACACAGCCCGACGGTTACGTCAACTACGTCAAGGGTGCCAACGTGGCAGGCTTCATGAAAGTAGCCAAAGCTATGATGGCTCAGGGAATAGTATAGACATAAACTATCATACAACATCAAAGGGGATGCTTCCAGTTTGGAAACGTCCCCTTTTCTTATTTCATATTAGATTCTGCTTATTTCTTCGGGTGAACCCAGCCGTCGTCGCCTATTTCGAGGCGGAAGAGGACTGCTTTACGACCTTCTTTATAGCGGTTAAAGTAGTAAGCGTGACATAGATAGTACATTTCTCCGCTTGGGGTGCGAACCATAGTTCCGTGCCCACAACTCTGCATTACTTTGCCGTCGCCTTCAAGGATGGGGTTTCCTTCATACTTTTCCCAAGGGCCTTGAATGGAGTGACTGCGAGCCACGCTGACGGCATAGTCACTATTCGGAGAGCAACAATCGCGGATTGAATAGAGAATGTACCACCATTCGCCTTGACGGAAGACACATTGCCCCTCCATTCCTTGCCTTTCATCATCACGGAGCAGCATAAACGGCTCGCCCTCCAAATGCAGTCCATCCTGCGAAAGCTTCTGGCAAAGGAGTTCGATGGGACGATGGCTGGGGTCTAATCCGTAAGCCTTCCAAGTGATATAGAGCTGCTCTTTATCGCGAAAGACAAAGGCATCGATGGCTTCGTTGGTAGTGCGGACAAGTGGACCAAAGTCCTTGAACTTGCCTTCAGGACCTTCTGCCATCGCCACTCCGATACAGCTTGTTCCGTCGCTTTTCTGCCGAGCCGTGTAATAACACATCGTCCTTCCGCAAAGGTCGAAGAGTTCCGGAGCCCAGAAACTGCCGTCGGTCCAGTCCGGCCATTTGTCGAAGATGAATCCCATCGGCTCCCAAGTCAGGAGATCCTTCGAGCGATAACGCTGATAGGCCTGCGGTTTGTTACCCGATGTGGCTGCCGCATAGTAGGTATCACCAACGCGAATGACGGAAGGATCGGGTGCATCGGCATCGATAACGAGAAGACCGGCCCCCTCCCCGCTCCCCCTTTGGGGGAGTGCTATTGTCGGATAGACGACCTGCGGACCTTTCTTTGTCCATTTGAGAGGCACGCTTGTCAGGAGCCAATGACGTCCTTTAGAGTTGTTTCCCTGATAGAAAAGGTGCGTCTGACCTTGCTTGTCTCGATAAACACAGGGATGTCCGCTCTCGCTTTCGTTCCAGTCTCCAGGCAAACCATTCTTGAGGAAAGGCTCGTCGGAACAGCGCTCCCAATTGATTCCGTCCTTGCTGACGGCCAAACCAATCTGCTGAGGGCAGTTGTTATAGTCAGCAGCATAGAACATATAGAGCTTCCGTTTGTGCTCGATAACCGTTGCTCCCTCGCAACATTTCCCTTCCCAAGAGAGCTCAGGCTGCAGGATGGGAGCATCTTTTGCCAAGGTCCAATCGCTTCTGCGAAAGTCCGTACCAATCGGAGCAGTTGCGACTCCGAGCAATTGTCGCTCGAACTGAGGGTCGCGAGTAGCAAAGTAGAGGAAGTACTTGCCCTTGTAGGCGACCACTTCAGCATCGATGGCTCGACCACAATTCCACGCTCCAGTTGGTCGGAAGATAGGGTTCGTGGCGTCTCGAATAAAGGTCAGCCCGTCCACACTCCAAGCATGACAGATGGCATCGGTTCGTCCCCCACCATAAGTCTGGTAGAAGAGATGGATGGTATCATTCCTCACGATTGCTCCAGGAGCACAAAGTCCCTTCGCTTCATACTCGGCTTGAGGTGTAATCTCACCTATTCTGTGCCAATCCTTCAAGTCTCGGCTCTCCGCAACACCTATGTTCCAGCCCTCCCAAGCACGAGTGTTGTGAGGCGGAATGCTGTAATACATCAAGTATCGACCGCCATGAAAGACCACGATTGGGTCTTTCGCGAAGAGCGTTCCTGTTCGGCTATCGTCGCCATAAATGAACTCGTAAGCGTGGATGAGGTTGCTGACGAGCAGAAGCAAAAGGAGGAGTGGTAGGCGTTTTGGCATTTTAAATGAGGTTTAATAGGACTCTTCGAGGCTTGGGAAGTCTTTGTTCTTGACATCGGTTATGTACTGACCAACGGCATCGGTTATGGTCGTGGAGAGGTCCGCATAACGGCGAAGGAACTTGGGCGAGAAGCCTTTGTTCATGCCGAGCATATCGTGGACGACCAGCACTTGACCGTCTGCCAGCCCTGCACCAATGCCGATGATGGGCACTTTCACCATCTCGCAGACCTTCTTGGTCAGTTCCGCAGGTATCTTCTCCAAGACAATCGCGAAGCAACCAAGTTGGTCGAGGAGTTTCGCATCACTCAAGAGTTTCTCGGCCTCCGCTTCTTCTTTGGCTCTGACGGCATAAGTGCCGAACTTGTTGATGCTTTGAGGGGTCAATCCTAAGTGGCCCATAACGGGAATGCCAGCATCCAGGATGGCTCGAATGGTGTCCTGAATCTCTACCCCACCCTCGAGTTTGAGGGCATCGCAACCACTTCCCTGCATGATTTTGATGGCGTTCTTCACACCCTCAGTCGCGTTGACCTGATAAGTTCCAAAAGGCATATCGCACACCACGAGAGCCCTCTTCACACCCCGAACCACGCTTCGAGCATGATATATCATCTGGTCGAGCGTAATCGGAAGAGTGGTCATATTGCCGGCCATCACGTTGCTGGCACTATCGCCCACAAGGATGATGTCAATGCCGGCTTGGTCAACAATCTGAGCCATCGTGTAATCGTAGGAAGTGAGCATAGCAATCTGCTGCCCTTGTTCCTTCATTTCGGTGAGACGATGCGTGGTCACCTTTCGCGTATCGCTAACTAAATAACCTCCCATGTTATAGTTTAAAGTTTAAGGTTTAGAGTTTAAAGTTCGTTTTTCGCAAGTCTTTGATTCTCAAGACCCGAGTCGCAGCGGAAAATTAGGCGTGGCTAGTTGGGCAATTAGACGTGGCTAATTCGCAAACTAGACGTGCCTAGTTGGCCAACTAGGCGTGTTATGTTTGCGTTTATAACACGTTATGTTTGCGATCATAACACGTTATGTTTGCCGACATAACTGCCTATGTTTTGTCACGACCTATGCTTTGAGAGTTCAAGAGGCCTGTTATTTTGTTATTTTCTGTTAACTTCGGAAGGAAATCTCCTTCAGTGCTGCAAAGGTACAACTTTTTTTATTATCTTTGCATAGAAAAGTGCGAAAATCGACACTTCATGGAGCAATCTCTCACCATATACAAGGCTTCGGCAGGTTCGGGCAAGACTTTTACTCTGGCCGTCGAGTACATTATGGAACTCCTCCAGCCTCATGCAGAGAAAGAGTTTGAGCACACCCTCGCCGTTACCTTTACAAACAAGGCGACGGCCGAGATGAAAGGCCGCATCCTGGAGACACTTTATGCCCTGAAGAACAATCTGAATGACTCGAAACCCTACTTGAAAGCCATCAAGAAACGCTTCAAAGAGGAGGGGAAGGACATTTCCGAGGAGCAAATCAAACTGCAAGCAGGAAAGGCCCTGACTGCAATTCTTCACGATTACTCCCACTTCCGCGTAGAGACCATCGACTCCTTCTTCCAAAGCATCCTTAGGAATATGGCTCGAGAACTCGGGCTTGCAGCCAACCTGCAGGTAGAACTTTCGACCGATGAGATTATCGAAAGCGCCGTTGACAGCCTTATCGAGACGATGAACAATCAGCCAGAAGTAAGGAAATGGGTGCTCGATTACGTCCGCGAACAACTGGATAGCGGCGACAAATGGGACATCGTGGGACCGCTCAAAGCCTTTGCCGGCAACATCTTCAAAGAGGAATATCAGCGGAAAAGCGAAGAAGAGTTGGCTCGCATCAGCAATCCTGAGATCGTCAAAGACTTCAAACAGAAGATGCAAAGCATCAAGAAAAGAGCAGAGAAGGAAGTTCAAGAAGCCGTAGATGAGGTGATGAGCCAGATTGAAGACTACAGCCAGATCAGCTACGGAAAGAACCTT
>JAFYYO010000235.1 GCA_017557475.1 Bacteroidaceae bacterium | reverse complement strand
GGCGAGAGTCGGTACTGGATGTCGAAGTCGCCGATGAAGTTGTTGCTGCCCATCTTGTACTTGTTCTCGCGATAGCCGAAATTGCCGTTGAATAGCAGTCTGCCCGAGAGCATCTTGCCGCTTACCAAAGCCTCTGCATCCAGTTCTTGCCAACCTTCTTCACCAGTTCGGAGGTTCGTGCCGAACGACCAGCCTGTTCCGCCTAAAGCTTGCGACATAATCTGATTGAAACGCGAACTGAGTGCGCTACTCAATACGGAGTTCATCGCCATGCTGCCCTTCGTTTGTTTCGTGTCAATAAGGCTTCCATAACTGTAGAATCGGCCGATTCCGAGCAGATAAATGGCTTGCATGTCGCGCTCCTCTTCGCTGCTGAGCATCGAGCGAACCATCTGTTTCTCGTCCTCGTTGGCATTGGGAATGTCGAAATCGAAACTGATGACAGGCTCTTTCGCCATACCTCCGATGTTCATGATACAATCGACTCGCGTGTTCGAGAGGCCAAGCCCTGTAGCCGAAAGGTCGTCGAGCGAGACATTGGGAACCGTGTGTTTGGCAGTCAGATTGAGTGCTGCTTGCATCGCATCGCCTCCAAAAACGATTGTTCCGTCGGGCTGGAAAGTGAAGTCTTTGCGGATAACGTCGCGAATGGACATGCGGTAATTGCCCTCCTCTACGCGATAAGTGCCGAAGAGCTGGAAGCGTCCTTTATTATAATAATGTGCTCGAAGATGTCCGTCTCCGTAGAGCGAAATGTTATCACCCGTTCTTGGGTCCATCAAGATGCGTATCTGAGCATTCGGATTGGCGTTGATATCGAAGTTGATGTGCATGTCAGACGACCCCTCCAAACCTCCACCTAAAGGGGAGGCTTCTTGTTTTGATGAGTTCTCCCCCTTAAGGGGGGAGTTAGAGGGGGTAAGTGGCTGATACGTCACAAACTCAGCTTCTCCTACTGCTCCCGTTGTTGCGGTGTTGTAATTGATAGTCGTTCCTGGCATCGGAGTCGCGGCAACATCGATGTTCACGCTGCCTGGAATGCCGCTCAGATGCACCTGAGCATCAGCATAAACTGTGCCGAAGAAACTCATGCTCCCTTGATGCGGGAAGTTGTAGCCGAGCATGTTGTGGGCATCGACGCTGACATCGTAACGAAGATTCTTGAGCGAGTTGTGCATCAAATGCGCGTCGACGATAGCAGTATGCTCAGTCATTCCTGGCATTCCCAAGTAGTCGTAGACGTGCGCTCCACGAACCCAAATGTTGTCAGCCCGCAGGATAACGCTATCGCCTGCAAGATGGTAGTCTGTTCCGAGAGCGAGGATGTGCATCTTCAGCTCGTCGACAAGCATATCGCCCTCAAGATTGACGAACTTGAAGGGACCGTAAACGCGTGTCCAACCTGATGCTCGTCCTTGCAAATCGCGGAAGATGCCGCTCGTGTATTTGTTTAGGAATGAGAGGTCTATGTGGCTTGTGTGGATATTTAGGTTCAGTCCGTCATCCATCCCCTTACCAGGAATGATGGTGCCTTGCACTTGTGTTCGATGCTCAGCCACAGGTCCACTCATGTCGGCTTCGAGAATGATGGCTCGTTCCTGCTTGCCCCAGTTGGCGTAGAGGTCCATGTTTCCGAGGTTGGCAGCATTGAACGTGAAGTCTTTAACCTGCAGGAAAGCGTCGGCAAAAGGTTGCTTCATGAGCGAAGTGGCATAGATACTGCCCGTTGCTTGTCCGTCGAAATCGACTTTGTGGAAGTTCACGAGGTCCAGGATATAAGAGATGTCGATGTCCTGCAACTCGGCTTTCAAGGTGTCGGAAGCAAGGTCGGAGACTCTTCCGCCCAGATTGATGTGCTTTTCAGCTTGGCTGATGGACAGATTCTCCACGTCAACTACCTTGTCGTGATATTTTATCGTAGCAGGTTTGACCAGCCAAAGCGAGTCGCCGATGATGATGCTCGACTTGTTTATCTTGGCATCAATGGCAGGATTGTCTGCAAGGTCGCGACGAATTGTGCCGGTCATGCT
>JAFYYO010000234.1 GCA_017557475.1 Bacteroidaceae bacterium | reverse complement strand
TTTTGCCGTCTGCTTCGAAGAAATTTCTCGATGGAATGGGCAATTTTTGCAGTTTCTTGGGTCGGGCCGAAGAGGAGCTGGAGTTCTGCAGGAAGGGCAAGATTGAATGTTTGGGCTTGAACGACGAGAACTATCCGCAGCGACTCAAAGACTGCAACGACGCTCCTGTTCTCCTCTACTATCGCGGCACAGCCAATCTCAACTCGAAGCACATCGTCAGCATGGTTGGAACGCGACAGATTACGAACTATGGGAAGGACCTCTGCCGCTCGTTTGTGCGCGACTTGAAACAGTTTTGTCCAGACGCTATCGTAGTGAGCGGATTGGCTTACGGCGTGGATGTTCATTGTCATCGGGCAGCTCTGGAAGAGGGTTTGGAGACCGTCGGCGTCCTTGCTCACGGCCTCGACCAAATCTATCCGCGTCTTCATCGGGAAACCGCGAAACAGATGGTCGCTCAAGGCGGCTTGCTGACGGAGTTCATGTCGGGCACGCCGATTGACAAAAGATACTTCGTGCAGCGTAATCGCATCGTGGCAGGCATCTCGGATGCAGTTATCGTGGTGGAAAGCGCGACCAAAGGCGGTTCCCTCATCACCGCAGACATCGCGCTCAGTTATGACAGACAGGTGTGGGCTTTCCCTGGCCGCGTCTTCGACAACTACTCGTCTGGTTGCAATAAACTCATCTTCTCGAACTCTGCCACTCTGTTGACTGGAGCCGAAGATTTCTGCCTTGCTATGGGTTGGACGGACGATATAAAGCATCAAAAGGAACTCTCAGAAGGCGTACAACAAGAGCTTTTCTCGGACAACTACACAGCCGAGGAACAGGTTGTCCTACAGGCACTTGCAAAGGACGACAGCAAGCAGATCAACATCCTCGCAGTCGAGACGAATATTCCGATTGGCGAACTCTCGAGTCTTCTCTTTTCGCTCGAGATGAAAGGCGCAGTTCAAATGTTGGTCGGAGGCAAGTATAAATTGCGTCGATAAACGCCAATCGATGCGACATATTGAACAAGAAAAGGAGATTTAGCACATCTGGAATGGGAGAAAATAGTGCCTGACGACGATTTTTTCTCCAAAAAGTTTGCAGATTAGGAAAATAATCCTACCTTTGCAAACGGCTAACATAAAAACAGGGAAAAGGACAAGGGTTCCGACTTAGGCGGTCGGGATTCTTCTTTTTTTTCGTGTTTCGCGCAAGGCAAAAAGGCCATATATATAGATAATGTATAACTAAAACATAAAACAATTAAATGGCTTACATGACACAAAAAGGCTACGACGAGCTCGTAGCAAAGTTGCAACACATGGAAAGCATCGACCGACCTGCTGCAAGCGCCGCCATCGCAGAGGCTCGCGACAAGGGAGACCTGTCGGAGAATGCTGAATATGATGCTGCTAAGGAATGGCAAGGCAAACTCGAGACTGAGATAGCCATGCTCAAGAAAACTATTATCGAGGCAAAGATTATTGACACGACTCACCTCGACACCAGCACAGTTCAGATTCTTTCTACTGTCGAACTGCGCAACGTGAAGAACAAGATGACGATGAAGTACACGATTGTCAGTGCCACAGAGGCAGACCTTCGCTCTGGCAAGATTAGCGTTGAGACCCCAATAGCAAAGGGTTTGCTGGGCAAGAAGGTTGGCGACATCGCAGAGATTAAAGTGCCTCAAGGAACGATTCAACTCGAGGTAATGAGCATCGCATTTAATTAAAAAAGACTATGGCAAGTATCTTTTCCCGTATCGTGGCTGGCGAGATTCCCAGCTACAAGATTGCTGAGGACGAGCGTTACTATGCTTTCCTCGACATCAGCCCACTTCAGAAAGGACATACTCTCGTGATTCCCAAGCGAGAAGTCGATTATATCTTCGACCTCGAGGACGAAGAACTGGCAGGACTTCAAGTGTTTGCAAAGAAGGTGGCAAAGGCTATCAAGAAAGCCATTCCCTGCGTAAAGGTCGGACAATGTGTACTCGGACTTGAGGTTCCACACGCTCACATCCATCTCGTACCCATGCAGAGCGAGGCAGACATGCGCTTTACAAACCCACACCTCAAGCTCACACCAGAAGAGTTCGAACAGATTGCTGAGAGCATCAGGAAGGAATTATAAACTAAACAACTAAACTAAATAACTCATGAAAACTAGAATCATTGCAGCCATTGCTTTGCTCAGCATCGCTCTCGGCACTCAAGCGCAGAAACATGAATTCGCTAACTGGAAGCGCTATGCTAATGCAAACCGCGAACTTGGCGCTCCTGCCAAGAAGGATAAGCGCGTCGTTCTAATGGGCAACTCCATTACCGACGGATGGCCAGGCAAGCGTCCTGACTTCTTCAAGGACAACAGACTCATCGGCAGAGGCATCGGCGGACAGACTTCATACCAGTTCCTGCTTCGCTTCCGCGAGGACGTCATCAATCTGCAGCCTAAAGTCGTTGTTATCAACTACGGCACAAACGACGTTGCAGAAAACACCGGCCCATACAACGAGGACCTTACTTTCGGCAATGTTCTCTCGATGGTCGAGCT
>JAFYYO010000025.1 GCA_017557475.1 Bacteroidaceae bacterium | reverse complement strand
GGGGAGAAACTCCCCTCCCTTCTGAGGGGCAATTGCCCGTTGGTAGCGGAGCAATTGGGGAGCTTGCGACGGAGGTAAGCAGGGGTGGGGTAAAACATCAGCCACCCTAATCACCCCGCCCCAGCCTTCGGCCTCCCCGCCCCTTAAGGGGTGGGGAGCAGACACGCCACGCCTAATTTGCAAATAGCCACGGTTGGTTTCAATCCTACAGATAGTAGTTGCATTACATGCGACCTTTTTCTGCCTCGGCTACATATAAACGTTGTGTTGCTTCTCCCAGCCGATAGTAGTCGAGGGGCCGTGTCCGCAGAGAACTGTGGTCACGTCTGGCAGGCTGAAGAGCTTGTTCTGGATGCTGTCCATCTCATCTTCGAAGTTGCCTCCTGGCAAGTCTGTCCTGCCGATACTCCCTTGGAAAAGTGTGTCTCCGCAAAGCACCAGTTCCTCTTCTGGACAATAGAATGAGGCTGAGCCTGGGGTGTGACCAGGTGTGTGGATGAGATGGATGATGCTTTCTCCCAGTTTCAACTCGTCGCCATCGTTCAGGAGGCGCTCGATAGGAGGCATCCCGCCACCGATGTTCAGCCCGAACTGTGCGGCCATATTCGGCATCTGTCGGTAGGTTTCGGCTTCATCGACGTGGAAGATGGGCTTGAGTCGGAAGGTTCGAAAAACGAATGGTAAGCCGAAAGTATGGTCGAAGTGGGCGTGTGTCTGCAGGGCATACTTGAGCTTGAGGCCATGAGCCTTGATGCTACCTTCAAGCAATTGCTCTTCATGTCGGTTCCAAGCTCCGCAATCCACTATGGCTGCTTCGAGCGTCTCTTCGTCCCAAAGCAGGAAGGTATTCTCTTGTATGGGGTTGCAAGTAAAGGAGAGGTATTTCATTTCTATTAATGGGGAGTTAAAAGGGAAGTTAAAGAGGAAGTTAAAGAGGGAGTTAAAGTGGAAGATAAACTAACTTCTTGGTAGCGAAGAACTCTTCCTCGAAGTACTCGCTTAGGTTGGTTATTTGAGCGGCTTTGCCGAAAGGTTTGGCTTCTTGTTCAAGCTCGCCGCCTTTGAGGCAAATGAGTCCGTTTGGTAAAGCATTTATTTGTTCCTTACTGATACGCTTTCGTATAATCTTGACGAGGTCGGGTAGGGGCATCACTGCTCTCGAGACGACGAAGTGGAACTGCTGCTTCACTTCCTCGGCTCGGCACCATTGAGTGGTCACGTTCTTCAGTCCCAAAGCATTCTTGACCTCCTCGCAGACGCGAATCTTCTTGCCGGTGGAATCAACGAGATGGAACTTAGTTTCAGGAAACATGATGGCAAGAGGAATGCCAGGGAAGCCACCTCCTGTGCCGAGGTCCATGATGCTCGTGCCCGGCTTGAAGCGAATCAGTTCGGCAATAGCGAGAGAGTGCAGGACATGATGTTCGTAGAGGTTGTCGATGTCCTTTCTCGAGATGACGTTTATCTTGCTGTTCCAGTCACGATAGAGCGCATCGAGAGCAGCGAACTGCTCTTTCTGGCGGTCAGTCAGGCTTGGGAAGTATTTGTTGATGAGTTGCATGCTTTACGTGGAATGATAATATAAGTGATAGCCACTCCTCCTAAGATGAAGGGATAGTAGAGGTAGGGTATGATGTCGAGCGGGTCGACAAGAGCGAGGCCGCTTGCAATAAGCATTTGAGCGCCATATGGGATGATGCCTTGTGCAAAGCAGCTGAATGTGTCGAGAATGCTTGCGGCTCGTTTTGCCGGGATGTCGTATCGAAGGGCAAGATAGCGAGCTAACGGGCCTACGCTTAGGATGGCAATCGTGTTGTTGGCCGTGCAGAAGTCCGTCAGCACAACCATTCCTGCCATGCTCAACTCTGCTTTCCGTCGGCTTCCTTTGCGACTGTTGAACAACTGCATGAGCCAATCGATGCCGCCTGCTTGTCGGATGACTTGCATCAGACCTGCTGCCAAGAGTGTCACGATGATGAGTTCGCTCATGCCCATAATGCCGTCGTTCATTGCTTTCAGCCATCCGAATGGCGTCAAAGTGTTGGAAACGATGCCTATCAAACCTGCCAGAACCGTTGCGGAAGCAAGTACGAGCAGAACATTCATGCCGCAGAGTGCTGCCACTATAATATAAATATAAGGTATGATAGCAGGGTAGAAGACTTCACCCAAGTTGTCTGGCTTGACGTTGACTGCAGGCAAGATGGAGTAGAGTACAAGGCAGATAAGGGCTGCAGGCAAGGCAATCCAGATGTTTGCACGGAACTTGTCCTTCATTTCGCAGCCTTGCGTTTGTGTCGCCACAATTGTAGTGTCGGAGATGAAGCTCAGATTGTCTCCAAAATAAGCTCCGCCAACCACTATCGCTACCATCATAGCTGCGTTATTTACCGTCTGTTCTGCCATACTGCCTGCAATGGGAACGAGGGCAGCAATGGTTCCAACAGAAGTGCCTGTGGCGAGAGAGATGAAGCAGGAAGCAAGGAAAAGACTGCTCAGCACGAAGCTTGGCGGGACAGCCGAAAGCGCTAGGCGAATCGTGGCATCGATAGCTCCCATCTGCTTCGCGGTAGCTGCAAAGGCGCCTGCAAGGATGAAAATCCAAAGCATCTGCATCACTCCAGGTTGAGCCGCACCTTCTGCCAATCGCTCAAAGCGTTGCCCAATCGAGAGCCCTCGCATGATGAACAGACTATAGAGGGAAGCAGCCAGAAAGGCCACCGTTAAGGGAACCGCATAAAAATCGTCTGCCGCAAGACTCAGGAACAAGTAGAGCAGCAGGAAAACAATGAGCGGACTTAACGCAAGTAGTCCTTTCTTGCTTGAAATTGTGCTATTCATGCTGCAAAGTTACAGTTTTTACTCCAACTTTCTGCCTTTTTTGCATAAAAACATGCATTTTCATGAAATAATTTGTTTAGTCTTGTTTCTCTTTTCAAAAGAAGTATTACCTTTGCAGGGAAAAATGATAAAAAAGAATAAATAATAACTAATATATGGCAAAAATAGTCACAATGGGTGAGATCATGTTGCGCTTGTCTTCTCCTGGCAACAGTAGGTTCATCCAGTCGGACAGTTTTGATGTGAACTATGGAGGTGGCGAAGCGAATGTAGCTGTCAGCCTGCAGAACTATG
>JAFYYO010000233.1 GCA_017557475.1 Bacteroidaceae bacterium | reverse complement strand
GGCAACACGGCATCGGGCTCTAACTCCTTCGCCGAAGGAGATAACAACGTCGCTAGCGGAGAATGCAGCCATGTTGGCGGATATCAGGGCAGGGCAAGCGGCAAGCGTGCTTTCGCGCACGGATATCAGTGCCAGGCCGCAGGAGAAAACTCCATCGCTATGGGCACTGCTCTCCAGACACAGAATGATGGTGAAGCTGCCTTCGGACGCTTCAACAGCACTGGTGCCAACATACGCTTCAGCGTAGGAGGTGGCTCGTCTGCTTCGGACAGAAAGAATCTCCTACAAATTGATGCGGATGGCACCATCTACATCCTGATGGACGGCACACCTGTGTCACTGCAGGATTGCATGAATATACTGGCTGACAGGATAGACGCTTTGCAAGGTCCTGGGGTAAAGTAAATTATTAAATGGTCAAATTGTAAATTATCTCCATGCGTCAGATTAATGAAATCATCGTCCATTGTGCTGCCACGCGTGAAGGCAGAGACTTCACTGTCGAGGACATCACACGATGGCACAAGGCCCGAGGCTTCGCTACGATTGGCTATCACTACGTGATATATCGGGATGGGAGCATCCACGAGGGCCGCCCTCTTGAACAGATTGGTGCCCACTGTGTGGGACACAACAAGCATTCCATTGGTATCTGTTACATCGGAGGCTGCGCTTCTGATGGCAAGACACCAAAGGATACGCGCACACCAGAGCAGAAGGAGGCATTGCTCGCTCTACTCAGGCGTCTCAAAGCGCGGTTTCCCAATGCCACGATACACGGACATAGGGATTTTGCTGCGAAGGCGTGCCCCTCTTACGATGCGTTCCGAGAATACAGGCAACTGGCTCTCGCCATCATGCTTGTATTCTCGTCTCTCCTCCTTTCTTCGTGTCGTTCCACAAAGCGGGTAGTGAAAGAAAAGGCTGAGGTTGCAATGCAGCAGACTGTATCGCAGTCAGCCACTTCTTTCGCTACGGACAAGTTCCTGCAGAACATTGTACTGCAAATCGATAGCATCGTGCTTACATCAATGTCTGTGCCGCAGGTGTCCGAAACCGTCGATGGCGCAGTGCTTATCGGACGGACTTCGGACAGCAGCGGCTTGGAGCCTTGTGCTCGGGAAACTCGCACAAGTGGTTCTTCGCTTCGCTCGGGCGCAGGTGGAGTTCCACCGCTCAATCGCGATACGAAGGTTGTTATTAGCGGCATTCGCCTCCAGGCTGTTACTGCTGACAGCTCCAGCTCCACTACAGCAGTCAGCAGTGAGGGTAATCTACAAGCCAGCGGACGCTCGCTTGCTAAAGCGAAGGAGGCTAAGAAGCCTTCTACGCTTGCATTCTATTGGATAGTATTCTTAATAATCATCGCCATAGCTGTGGCTGTCGCCTTTGCTGTGGCTTCAAAAGCAAACCCTTTTCGCTCGGCTGTTCGCTTCATCGTACGGAAAGTTTTGACGTGAGCCATTGCCATCTGTAAGTGTCAGTGAGCACACGGCGAAGAGGACATGAGCCTGCATCACATTCCTTCGGGAAAGAGGTGCAGGCTTTCTTCATGTCCTGTCCGCTGTGGCTCTTATACTTGGCACATGCAGATGTCACCGCGCAATGTGCGCTTTGTCTCACGCTCACTTTCCTCTGCTTCCGCTTTCTAACACGCGCGAAGGGCTTGCACCGCACATCTCTTTGGAAGAGTGGGCAAAGTGTTTCCTACATATTCCGCTAAAATTTGGGGCGAGTTCCCGAAAGGGGAAGGCAGGGCGGTCGGGGGGTGTTGACACGGAAACGAGGGGAAAATTCTTTTTCCCTCGACCCTTTTGATTTTCAGTGCGTTAGTTTTTTTAGTCCTGGAAAATTTCAAATTCTTCTTTAAGACTTTTTTCGTATTATTTTTTG
>JAFYYO010000232.1 GCA_017557475.1 Bacteroidaceae bacterium | reverse complement strand
GCATCGACGGCATTCTCCATCAGTTCCTTGATGACGGAAGCCGGTCGCTGCACCACCTCGCCAGCGGCAATCTGGTTGGCAACGGAATCGGGAAGTAGGTGTATGATGTCCATGGCTTGGGATTAGAGATTAGGGATTAGAGATTAGGGATTGTCGCGAGACATCAGGTTTTATCTTGTTCCAGTGAGCAAAAAGCGCCAGATTATTATTAAAGCAAAGATGAGCAGAATGATGATGGGCCAGCCAAGCTTCGAACCGCCCTCCTTATGCTTTTGTGCTCGAGGAGTATAGTTGATGAAAGTGCCTCGGAACTTGTCGGGGTCAAAGTTCTCCTCCGTTGCTGGCACTTCGCCTTGCTCGCGCTTCACTTCATCGACCAACTTCTGCAAGCGGTCGCGCGACTCGTCTGTATAGATGCTCACCCTGCGAAAACCGCGTGGCTTCCTTGTATTGAACATGCCCATAGTCTATTCTTGTTCTGTTTGTTCCAGGCTCTCCATGCCTCTTTGTTTCTTGATGTCGCTAAGACTCTGCTTGGGTGCCGAATGTCGTACACTCTCCTTGAGCCCTGTACCTTCCTTTTTGGGACGCCACACGAAAAGGTCGTACTTGTCGCGCGGCCTTATGTAGTCGAACCATGCAAAGTTCTGCAGATAGTACTTGTCCGCAGGGATAAGCGGTATGGGGTACATGATGCCCGTAGCAGCAGGCATCCAGATGTAGTCCACCTTCCGGTCCTTCACGAACATCTTGAGCAGAGAGGTCTCGGTGTAATTCAGTTCGACCATTATACTATCCTCATCAAAAGGATAGTAATTGACAAAGACATTCCCCTCGGAAGTAGAGAGATACAACTCGCCGTCCTTGAAGTAGGAATGCATCTCACGACCTGCCACCTGATTATAATGAATGCTGTCTATCCTCTCCACTGAGAGAGCCTGTCGCAACACCTGTATGCTGTCGATGTTGTCTTTGCTGAAGAAGATTTGTATCTCTTCGCCTAGTTGTTGCTGCCCTTCTTGCCAAATGATGGGATCACGATACATGAAGAGTATACTGTCGCGTGTGTCGTAAACCAACGAATCACAGACGGCCTGAATGTCACGCCGGAAAGCACGCATGTGATAATAGGCATGTATAATGCGGTAGATAGAGTCCGTATCTATATTATAGGTAAAGACTTTGATCGTGTCGGCATGTGCATACATTGTGTCTTGCTGACTGTAGTCGATGGCCAATGCGCTATCCGTCGCCATGACATAGCCTGTGCTGTCCTCATAGTAGCAGTACTCGCCTGTGAACATGTTCTTGTTGACGACGTCGGTATATACCACATTGCCAAACGCTTCTGCAATAGCAACATCATCATTCCAGACAACGCTATCGCCAACAAGGCGCTTGCCGTTGTTCGTCAAGATGCTGCGGTCCAGCAGATGCGTATGCTTTGCTTGAGTATCATAGTAGCCAAGCTCCGAGTATATATGGTTCTCGCCGTTCTCAATATTCGAGGGACCGACGATATGGGCAATGGCTGTCTGGGTATTGTAATGGAGTGTATCCGAAATAAGCACCGTCTCTGGCTTGGCAGGCGGAGTTGGATTGACCAAACGGACATTATAGTTGAAGACCGCCTCGTGCGTGGCAGGACTGTACTCGCCCCAGTCGCTTGTCAATTGGTTATCATGGTCGAGAACCTTTCCTCCTTCGAAGAAATATCCGAGATCATACAGACGATCATAGTCGAGGCTGTCTGTGTAGATTGTCATTGTGCCGTGCTTGAGCACAACATCATAACGAGCTCGAGCCATGCGGTCAAGGCCATTGTAGTATAGCACCTCGCTATTGAGATGAAGGGTGTCGCCCTGATTCATGCGAACACGGCCAAAGGCATCGAAAGAATTGGTAGCTTCGTAGTAAAGAGCACTGTCGCAAAACATATATACACCTTCGTGACTGAACCGCACATTGCCGACCAGGATCTGTGCCGTACGATGCACCCTTTCATCGAAGTAAAGGCGGTCGGCATGCAACAGATGCACCTTGCTGTCGGAAGACGTTCGCCTCTTGGCAGGTCTTCGGTCCGGTGTTACAGCCATAAGTAAACAGAGGCAGAAGAACAGGGACACGCAAAGTATATATAGTCGCTGACTCTTCACTTTATCCAGCCTTCGTATTGGAAGTCGCAGTCTCTCCAGTCGGGATTGATGCGGATATAAGTACTCTGTTGTTTCTCCTTTATCCAATTAAGGATGACCTCTTCTCCCTTCTTGTTCTTCACAACATCCTTCATCACTTGGAAGTCTTCGGTAATGCTGGCACGATGTGTGAGGGTACGGTTCTTGAGACGGGCAATGGCACAGACGGTCTTGCCTTTCGTATTAATCATAGTGAAGGGTTTCGAAATCTCGCCTACTTCAAGTGCGTCGACGGTGCGGGCAAGTTCGGGAGAGAGAGCTGAGAGTTCGCTCATCTCGAAACGTGTGGAGGTCTCGCCTGTCTCCATATTATTGTTGGAAAGGATGCCGTGATTGTTGCGCGTATCCTTGTCGTCGGAAGCATAACGTGCAGCATCCTCGAACGATATCTTGCCTCCGAGGATGTCCGCCTTTATGGAATCGAGGACAATGAGAGCGCTGTCGATGTCGGCCTGCGCCACTTCTGGACGCTTCAGGATGTGACGACACTTCATCTTGTCGCCGCGCTTGTCGATGAGCTGGATGATGTGGTAGCCGAATTCGCTCTGTGCAATCTTGCTGACCTTCTTAGTGTCTGTCAGGCTAAAAGCCACGTTAGCAAAGCCAGGATCGAGTTCACCTTTACCCATGTAAGGCATCTCCCCGCCTTGACGAGCAGAGCCTGGGTCTTCACTATAGAGGCGAGCCAAAGTGGAGAAGGATGTTGAGCCGCTATTCACACGCTCGGCATAGTCACGCAACAATTCTTTGACACGATCTATCTCTGCCTGTGGAATGCGCGGTTGCAAGACCAGTATCTGCACCTCGACCTGAGTGGGGATAAGCGGCAGGCTGTCCTCCGGAATGTCCTTGAAGTATCGACGCACCTCGGCAGGTGTCACCTTGATGTCCGAAGTCAATTGTTCGCGCATTCGCATTGCCGTAAGTTCGCTCTTGTATTGGTCGAAGAGTTCCTCGCGTATCTGAACCATAGGCATCTTCATGTACTCTTCAAACTTCTCCTTTGAGCCAGCTACCAGTATCTTCTCATTAATGTAGTTCTCAACATATTGGTTGACATCGGCATCGCTGACATCGATGCTGTCGATGATTGCCTGATGCAGGAAGAGTTTCTGAATAGCCAGCTGTTCGGGAATAACGCAATAGGGGTTGCCCTTCAACTGCGAACCATACTCCAAGCGACGCTTTTCGATGTCGGAGCGCAGGATGGCTTCATCGCCAACGACCCACACCACTTCGTCTATGACATTCTTCTGTGCCATAGAGAGCAGGCTGAAAAGCGCTACAAAGAAACAGAGCGTGTATCGTTTCATATTGTTTATAGTTCCTATAGTCACTATAGTTCCTATAGTTTTTGGGCATTAATGGTTGTTTACTGTCGCGAGTACTTCCTTGTCTATCTCGACGGTATAGCGTTTGCGGAGTTCTGCCACGAACTCATCCTCCTTGAGGCGCTGATAGTCGCTCACTACTTGGTTGCTTACGTCGGTCCATTCTGCAGGACCCTTCTTAAGCACCTTGCCGAAGACGCCAACATTGGGGAAGTTCTTGACAGGCTTGAGTTCAGCGCTCTTGTCTTTCAAGGCAAGACGGTCGACATTGGGATTGTCGCCCTTCTTGAAGACGCGACGCTCTACGCGAACCATGATGCTGTCCTTGTTGAAGGTCTCGCGGATGGAGGGCATCCACTTATCCTGCGGCAGTTTCTTGACAAGCTTCTGTACTGCTTTGACATCAGCCGCCTCCTTGCAATAGTACACCATTCCGCTGTAGTGAGGCTCATCCCATGCATACTTCTTCTTGTTCTTCTTGAAGTAGTTGGCCAGTGCCACTGTATCCTTAGCTGCGGGTTCCCATATCTTGCTGTTGCACTCTTCGAAGAGAAGCAAGCCGTCGTGATATTCCTGCACCAAGTACTTCAGCTCGTCGTCCTTTGCGCAGAACTCTTCCGTTTTCTCGTCGAGGATCTCTTCGATAGTCTTTTGGTTTTCTCCTGCGATGGAGTCGAGGACTTGCTGAGCAAGGTGATTCTCGACGCCTTGACTTTCGAGATACTGCAAGATTCTGTCGTGCAGTTCCTCATAGGACTCAAGGTCTTTCCTGTCTATGAGTTTGACGATGTCGTAGCCGAAAGGCATGAGGAAAGGTTCACTCATTTCTCCCACTTCGAGAGAATAAGCCACATCCTCGAACTCCTTTACCAGTTGATTGGGACCAATCCAAGGCAACACACCTCCACGAGCTGCAGAACCGGGGTCTTGCGACACCTTTTTTGCGAGCTCAGAGAAGTCAGCGCCGTCTTTCAAGGCCTGATAGACAGAGTCAATTGTTACCTTGGCTGCGGCTTTCTGCTCTTCTGTAGCATCCTGCGTCAAGTGGATCAGGATGTGTGCAGGCTGCAGAAGTTGCTTGCCTTCAAGGCGAGCGAGCAGGCCGTCATAGTAGTCTCGAACCTCTTTCTCCTTGGCACCTTCGGGTACAAGGAGCGGACGAATCTGCTGGTCACGATACTGACGGAACTCTTGTTGGTAGCTGGAAAGCGTGTCGAGATGGTCGTCGAGAGCCGCCTGAACCTTGAGTTTGTAGTTCACGAAAAGGTCTGCATACTCCTCAACGTTCTTCTTATCGATGACGCCCTCCGAGTTGTTCTTATTGTAGTTATACTCGAACTCGCTACGAGTGACGGGCACACCATTGATGCGCATCACGATGGGGTCTTCCTGTGCGGCAGTTGTCAATGCGATTACTGCCAGTGCAAAACTAACGAATAGCTTTTTCATATCTTTTCTTTTTTATTGTGGACGACTGTAGTTAGGAGCCTCACTGGTGATAGTGATGTCGTGGGGGTGGCTTTCCTGCACGCCGGCGTTGGTAATGCGGACGAACCGTGCGCTCCAGAGATCTTGGATTGTGCCGGCCCCGCAATAGCCCATACCGCTTCTGAGACCACCTATGAGTTGGTAGATAACCTCCTGAACGGAGCCCTTATAAGGCACTCGTCCTGCGATACCTTCGGGTACAAGTTTCTTGGTATCCTTGACGTTTCCCTGGAAGTAACGGTCTTTGCTGCCACACTCCATTGCCTCGAGCGAGCCCATACCGCGGTAGCTCTTGAACTTACGACCATTATAGATGATGGTATCGCCAGGACTTTCTTCTGTTCCAGCCACGAGTGAGCCTATCATGACGCTGTATCCGCCTGCTGCAAGAGCCTTCACCACGTCGCCACTATAGCGCAGACCGCCGTCAGCGATGAGAGGTACGTCTGTTCCTTTGAGTGCACTTGCCACATCATAGACTGCGCTGAGCTGCGGCACGCCAACACCTGCAACGACTCTGGTGGTGCAGATACTGCCTGGGCCTATGCCGACCTTGATGCCATCGGCTCCTGCCTCGACGAGCATCTTGGCAGCCTCGCCTGTGGCAACATTGCCTACTACGATGTCCACATCGGGGAACATCTTCTTGGCCTCCTTGAGTTTCTCCACCACGAACTTGCTGTGACCGTGAGCGGTATCGATAACGATAGCGTCCACATCAGCCTCGACAAGCGCCTTAATACGGTCGATGGTATCGGGCGTGACGCCTACTCCGGCAGCCACACGAAGACGGCCTTTCTCGTCCTTGCACGCCATTGGTTTGTCCTTGGCCTTCGTGATGTCCTTGTAGGTAATCAGGCCGATGAGCTTGTTATCATCATCGAGGACGGGCAGCTTCTCTATCTTGTTCTCCTGCAGAATCTTGGCTGCAGCGCCGAGGTCCGTCTGGAGATGAGTCGTGACAAGGTTCTCGCTGGTCATCACGTCGCTGATGGGACGATCGATGTTCTGCTCGAAACGGAGGTCGCGATTGGTGACTATGCCCTTCAGATGACGCTCGTCATCGACGACAGGAATGCCGCCAATGTGGTATTCCGACATCAACTCGAGGGCATCGCGCACTTTACTTCCCACCTTTATGGTGATGGGGTCGTAGATCATGCCGTTCTCGGCACGCTTCACGATAGCCACTTGGCGGGCCTGCTCCTCGATGCTCATGTTCTTATGAATCACTCCGATGCCTCCTTCACGAGCGATGGCAATGGCCATCGGAGCTTCCGTGACAGTATCCATAGCTGCCGTCACGAAGGGAATCTTCAACTCTATGTGTCTGGAGAATCGAGTCTCGAGCGATACTGTGCGAGGGAGTACCTCTGAATACCCAGGGACTAACAGGACGTCGTCATAGGTGAGACCGTCCATCACAATCTTGTCTGCAATAAATGATACCATAGCCTTATAATAAAATTTTTGCGTGCAAAGATACAGAAAAAAAGCTTATGTTGTACTGCTCTCCGCTGTATTTTTTCCCTTATTTCACATTTATTATATATAAGGTATGTGCTGTGTCAAAAAACATAACACGTTATGTTGGTCATCATAACACGTTATGATTGCAATCTTAACACGTTATGTTGGTCTTCTTAACACGTTATGTTTTCAAACTAGCCACGTCGTGTTTGTCCCACAAGCACAAAATGTCGCTTTTTTTGCGCTTTTTTGCCAAAACATACACCACGTTTCACTTCTTTTTACTACTTTTGTCCAGAAATCATATAATATCGTATAAGAATCATCGATTATGCTTAAGAGAATCCGATTGACACTCGCCATCATCTTCTGGGTGCTGATAACTTGGCTCTTGGTGGACTTCACGGGAACGGCGCACGCCTATCTCGGATGGATGGCCAAAATCCAGTTCATTCCAGCGTTGCTGGCCTTGAACGTAGGAGCCCTACTTTTCGTCATTGCACTCACCTTGTTGATGGGCCGCATCTACTGCTCCATCATCTGTCCGCTGGGTGTGATGCAGGACGCAATTGCCTGGTTCCGAAGAAAGAAAAACAAGTACAACTACTCGCCTGAACGCACCGTCCTTCGCTATACTGTGCTGGTAATCGCTTGCGCCTCGCTGGCTTTGGGAGTCGCTTGGATAGGCGGACTCATCTTCCCATACAGCACTTATGGACGCATTGTCTCAACCATCCTCGCTCCTCTCTACAAGCTCGCAAACAACGGACTCGCGACGATTGCGGAGCATTACGGCAGCTACGCGTTCTACGAGGTTGACGTCTGGTTCAAGAGCATCTCGGCTCTCGTCGTCGCTTTGCTCACTTGGGGTATCATCGCAGTACTTGCCTGGAAGGGAGGACGCACTTGGTGCAACACGATTTGTCCAGTCGGAACACTGCTC
>JAFYYO010000231.1 GCA_017557475.1 Bacteroidaceae bacterium | reverse complement strand
TGCAGCCGTGCCGCCAGACAGTTCGAGGCTTCCCGTAGTGCCAGAGTCGCAAAGGTTGACAATCTTGGTGTAGAGGGTGTTTGTCTTCTCATCGAGTGTACTATTGGCATACACGCCATAAAGCAAGGACGACTTTTTCTTTCCCTTATAGACCTCCTTACCATCAACAGTGGCGACAATGTCCTCGCCGTCTACATCGAGTTGGATGTTGTACCAGCGACCAGTCTCGTAGCTGTCATTACGTGCACCTTCAAGAGTATTGCGATTGCCGCTCATTGTGGTCTCAACGGAAGTTCGTGTGTTGCCCCAACCTCCCAAGTTGAGCCAGTCGAAGTTCCTTTCATCAACATAGTTGAAGACAATCATGAAAGCCTCTGCTCCGCCGTCTTTTCTTGCCTGCACCTTATAAGTATAGCGTTTGGCAGTGATGGTTTCTGGACAAAACATTATAGGTTCTTCGGCATTACTCGTCTGACTAAGTATGCCGTCATTCATGCTCCATTTGCCTTGGAACTTGGGAAGTTGGTTACCCTCCTTCCATTGCTTCATCTCAGAAAGGGGAACATTTACGCCTTCCACGATGAGCTGCGGATTGCGATAGCTGGATTGTGTCTTCCATGTTGCAACACCAACGCTGAACGGCACTACCTTTTCCTGCTCTTCTTTCTGCGGGATACTCCATTGCAAGTCGCTCTTCACGACTCTGTTGCCTACATGATTGGGGAAGAGTTGCTGCACCCAATAGCTTGGTGTGCCAAAGGACTGGCCGCTGTTGAACCTTATCATATCGGGACGCCACTGAATGCCGTTCTCGTTCACGAAGATAGGCGCATAGCTACTCATCCTTACGATATCGGCGTTGTTCTCCATTCCCATCATGAAGACAGCCTCGCCCATCGCAGCATTCATGTTGCCAGTAGTACCGTAACCTTGTGTGACGGCATACTCGCCAGGATAGATGATGGGACCCTTGCGGTCATAGTTGTCGAAACGATGATACTGATTGACGAACCACGCAGGATTGCGATAGTAATGCTCATCCAGGATGTCTACGGGGTTATCATTGCGCCAAGTAGGATAGTCAGTTCCCCACGACTCCACATTACCTATGCATTGCACTTCGGGGAAACGTGCCTTGATGGCATCATAGAACATACGGAAACGCTCGGGATAGTGGTCGCTCTGGTCGGAGTTGTTCTCCATGTGGTAATTGTAGTTCTCGTTGCCTATCTCGATGTACGCGATGTTGAAAGGCTCTGGGTGTCCATTCTCAGCACGCATCTTGCCATAATGACTCGTGACAGGACCGTTAGCATATTCGAGAGCACCAAGACATTCGTCAATCCACGGCTGCAGTTCGTTTAAGGGTGTGCAACCTCCATGCCAGATGCCGATGTTCACGACATAGAGCGGCTTTGCGTTCAGGTCCTCAGCAAGTTGCAGGAACTCGTGGAAACCGAGTCCGTCGGTTGTAGGATAGCCCCAATTGGCATTCATGTGACCTGGACGGCGTTCAATAGGACCGACTGTTCGCTCCCAATGGTAAGCGTTCTCTGGTCTGCGATTGCCTTCCACATAGCAACCTCCAGGGAAGCGCATGAAGGCAGGTTTCAAAGCCTGCAGCTTCTCGGCAAGGTCGATGCGACAGCCATTCTCTCTACCCTTGAAGGTAGGCGGAAAGAGGCTGACCACATCAAAGAGTGCTGTGCCTGGCTGCTCCAGTTGGAGATAGAAGACCGCCTGCGGGTCGGATGCCTCAGGAACAATCGTTGCCTCTATCTTCTGCCAGCCTTTCTTAAGCTTTTGACTGATGACTGTTTCGCCCAAGAGTTTTCCGTCTTTGCTCTTGAGAGAGGCCTTGAAGGCTCCAATCTTGCTAAGAGGCTTGACCCAGAACGACAACTTATACTGTGTCCCTGCAACAGCATTGATGCCCCAGAAGCCTTCGTTGCTGATGCCGCCATTTGGAGCTAACGTCTCAACCTTCAAGGCATGTTCCTGTTTCTCATTGAGAAGGTCTTCCGTAACTAAACGGATAGTGCTACCTTCTGCTTTCCAATGTTCAGGTTTCTCTGCATTGAACTCAAAAGAGCGGTTCCTAATCAGCTCAGCATACAAGCCTCCATCGGAAGCGAAATTGATGTCTTCGTAGAAGATGCCGTAGAGCGTAGGACTGATTTCGATGCCTTTCTGTGCGACATCCACCTTAACATTGACTTGTGCCCAAACACTTATGCCACAAACTAAAAGCAAACATGTAAGAAGGGTTCTGTGTTTCATCATCTTTTTTATTGATTTTGTTTGCAAAGATACATTTTTTTCTAACAACGACAAAACATCATGGAGGAAAAGTGCAAAAGGTATCTGAATAAAGGCTCCATGCCTAATTTTTCAACTAGGCACGGATAGTTTTAAAATGGTCCACGTGATGATTGCAAATGACTGCAGTGTCATAGGCAAACATAACGTGTGTCATTGGAAAAGATAACGTGTTATGTTTGCAATCATAACGTGTTATGTTGGGCAACTATCCACGTTATGTTTGAAATCGAAAAATGCTGAGATTATCCTTTCGTCATGTGTCCGAACTTGCTATGCAGCCATTGGAAGGGCATATAGAGGACAGGAACGACGAAAATAAGCGCGATGGTGCCGACGAACATACCGCCTGCGCAACCCACTCCTAAAGAGATATTGCCGTTTGCTCCAACGCCGTGAGCGAAGACAAGAGGCAGCATACCAAATATCATGGTGAGCGAAGTCATCAGGATTGGTCGCAGACGAACTCTTGCAGCAGTCATCGCAGCCATCGTGATGCTCATTCCTTTGCGATGTCGCTCTGTTGCATATTCAGTAAGCAGAATGGCCGTCTTTGCCAGCAAACCGATAAGCATGATGAGTCCTGTCTGCATGTAAATGTTGTTCTCCAAGCCCCACATCCGCGAGAAAAGGAAGCTGCCAAGCAATCCGAATGGCACACTCAAAATGACGGCTAAGGGGATGAAGAGGCTTTCATAGAGCGCACATAATATAAGGTATATAAAGAGGACGCAAATGACGAAGATGATGGCGGTTGTGTTGCCAAGCGACGCTTCCTCTCTCGACATTCCGCCAAACTCGTAGCCATAGCCCTCTGGCAGGACTTTGGCTGCAGTCCTTCGGATGGCCTCCAGCGTTTGTCCGCTACTGTATCCATCGGCAGTTTGTCCCATCACAGCGATACTGCTGAAGAGATTGAAGCGGTTCAGACCTTCGCTACCATAGACGCGCTCCATCGAGATGTATTGGGTGATGGGAATCATCTGCCCGCTCTCGCTACGAACACGCATATTGGAGAGTGCTTTCTCGTCAAGACGGAACTCAGGAGAGGCTTGAACGATGACTCGATAAAGCTTAGTGAAGCGCGTCAAATTGCTGCTATAAGTGCCGCCTACATAGCCTGAAAGCACCTTCAACACATTGTTTGGCGTCACTCCATCACGCTTGCAACGAGCCGCATCGACTTCTACGCGATACTGCGGATACTTGGTGTCGAAGGTCGTAAACGCTCGTGAAATAGCTGGCTCTTGATTGAGGGAATCGATAAGCACACGGGTGTAGCGCATCAGGTCCTCTATCTTGCCACCCTTGCGGTCTTGCACATGAAGCTCGAAACCACTTGTTGCGCCATAACCCGAAATCATGGGACGAGTGCTGACACGAATCTGAGCCTGCGTGATATCAGCAGTTCGA
>JAFYYO010000024.1 GCA_017557475.1 Bacteroidaceae bacterium | reverse complement strand
GGTCTTTCGGGTCGAGCTTCAGCACGTCAACGAGGTATTCCCACGCCATATCGATGGCTCCCTCCTTGAAATAGTCGCCGAACGACCAGTTTCCGAGCATCTCGAACATAGTGTGATGATAGGTGTCATGCCCGACTTCCTCGAGGTCGTTATGCTTTCCGCTGACACGCAGACACTTTTGCGAGTCTGCTCGACGGCGGGGTTCCGGGTCGCGAGTACCAAGGATGATGTCCTTCCACTGATTCATGCCCGCATTGGTAAACATTAGAGTTGGGTCGTCCTTCACAACCATCGGAGCCGACGGAACGATTTTATGTCCCTTCGACTCGAAGTATTTCAGGAACGAATCGCGTATCTCATTTGCTGTCATTGCCATAAAAGTTATGTTTCTTTGTTAATCTTTTTCGAAAATTTTTGCAAAGATAAAATGTTTTACGTACTTTTGCAAAGAAAAACGAGCTAAAAGGTCTTTAAGCGAGCATTATGGCATACAATCCGAACAAAGAGCTGAAGAAATACTACGGTATTGCCGAAGTAGCAGAGCAATTCAACGTAGCAGAGTCGTTGTTGCGTTTCTGGGAAAAAGAGTTCCCCAACATCAAGCCCAAGAAGAGCGGCAGAGGTGTGCGAATGTACACAAAGGAAGACATCGAAGAGGTGCGTCTCGTCTATAATCTGCTCAAGGTTCGCGGCATGAAGATTGCAGCTGCGAAACAGGTCTTGAGCAAGAACAGGAAGGCAGCAAGCGATGCTTCCGAGATTATCGAACATTTGCAATCCGTCAAGGCAGAGTTGCTGGAAATCAGTCGCGAACTGAAGGAACTCTGAACAACCCCTGTGTCGTTGGCAAACATAACGTGTTATGTTGGGCATCATAACGTGTTATGTTTGGCAACTTAACTGCAGTCGTTTGGGAACGACCCTCTTTACATTGAAGAAAACAAAAAGCGAAGCCTCTCGACTTCGCTTTTTTCTGTGGGCGCTGAGGGATTCGAACCCCCGACCCTCTGCTTGTAAGGCAGACGCTCTGAACCAGCTGAGCTAAGCGCCCTGAAACACACTTTTTCTTGAAAAGCGCTGCAAAGGTACAACATTCCCCTGATTCCTGCAAACTTTTTACCAAAAAAAATCAAAAAGATATCTCAATGAGGCTTACGCTTTATTAGTTGTAGAATAATTCGTACCTTAGCACTCCGAAACCTATACATTACTTATAATAATAAGGAAAATGAAGATGAAACGCTCCCTTTTCTGCCTTTTGGCGATATTCTGCCTGTTTGTTTCGAACGGCCTCGCCGCGTTTGCAGCACAGAAACCCTTCGTGAAAGAAGTCGGCAAGACAAAGATTCAGATCGAGTTCTTCACGCCTTCCATCGTGAGAGTCTTCAAGACACCTGTCGGAACAGACTATCAGAAACAGAGCCTAGTCGTGATTGCTCAGCCCGAAGACCTGCAAGTCAGCTCGACCTCAAGCTCCGTCTCGAGCAAAGAACTAACGATAAGAGTGAATCCCATTACTGGTGCGCTGACCTTCTTCACTGCAAAGGGAAAGGTTCTTCTCCGCGAGAAAGACTGCGAAACGAGTAAGGCCAAGCAGACTTTCACCCTTGATAAGGATGAAGCTATCTACGGTTTGGGCACCATTCAGAACGGCAAGATGAACCGCAGAGGCGAGCGTAAACGCATGGAACAGTCAAACTTGGAGGACTTCCAGAATGTCCTGCAGAGCATCAAAGGCTGGGGCATCTATTGGGACAACTACGCTCCCACCCTCTTCGAGGACAACCTCGACGGCATGACCTTCGACTCTGAAGCAGGCGAAAGCATCGACTACTACTTCATGTATGGCGGGAGTGCCGACGGAGTTATCGCGCAGATTCGCCACCTGACAGGCGATGTGCCGATGTTCCCAATGTGGACCTTCGGCTTCTGGCAATCGAAAGAACGCTACAAGACTGCAGCCGAGACGGAGAGCATCGTTGACCAATATCGCGCTCTCGAAGTGCCTCTCGACGGCATCATCCAGGACTGGCAATACTGGGGAAGCAACTATATGTGGAACTCTATGGACTTCACGGGCGAGGACTTCACCAGCGGCAAGCAGCTCATCGACAATGTTCATAAGAAGCACGCCCACTTCATGATCTCCATCTGGGCCAGCTTCGGACCCATGACGAAGCAGTTCCGCGAACTCGACGAGAAGGGCCTTCTGCTTCCCATAGAGACCTGGCCGCAAAGCGGACTCTCGCATATCTGGCCGCCCAGGATGGACTATCCCTCTGGCGTAAAAGTCTATGACGCCTTCAATCCCGAGGCTCGCGACATCTACTGGAAGTACTTGAAGACGCTCTTCGACTATGGCACCGACGCTTGGTGGATGGATTCTACCGACCCTGACTTCTTCAACCCGAAGGAGACGGACTATAATCACAAGGTCTTTGGCGGCACTTGGCGCTCTCAAAGAAACGCCTTCCCCCTCGAGACAGTTCGCGGCGTCTACCAGAAACAGCGTAAAGAAGGGCAGGCCAAGCGCGTCTTCATCATGACTCGCAGCTCGTTTGCAGGCCAGCAACACTATGGCTCGAACATGTGGAGCGGCGATGTAAATTCCACATGGGACATGCTTCGCAAACAAGTTCCAGCAGGCTTGAGCTTCTCGCTGACGGGCAATCCCAACTTCAACACCGACATTGGCGGCTTCTTCTGCGGTTCGTATAACAGACGCGGACCAGCCTCTGCGCCCCGCAATCCGCAGTTCCAGGAACTCTATGTCCGTTGGATGCAGTACGGCTTCTTCTGTCCCGTCTTCCGTAGTCACGGGGCTGATGCGCCTCGCGAAATCTGGCAGTTCGGCCAGAAAGGCGAGCCCGTCTACGATGCCATCGAGAAGACCATCCGCCTACGCTATCGCTTCCTGCCCTATCTGTACAGCACCGCTTGGCAAGTAACCTCGAACGACGAGAGCTATATGCGTCCTCTCTTCAGCGACTTCGCCTCGGACAAGGCCGTCTGGGACATGACTGATGAGTTCATGTTCGGTCGTAGCATCCTGGCCGCTCCCATCCTCGAAGCGCAATACACAGAGGAAGACAACAGACAGCAGACGGCAGACAACGGGAACTGGACTAAGGTCAAGACCGCCTCAAAGTACTTGCCGAAGGGCACGAGATGGTACGACTTCTGGACAAACCGACTTTATAATGGCGGACAGAAAGTGACGCTCCAGACCTCGCTCGACCGCGTGCCGATGTTCGTCAAGGCAGGCAGCATCCTGCCTCTCGGGCCTGAGATGCAATATGTGGGTGAGAAGGCTTGGGACAACATTGAGCTGCGCATCTATCCAGGTGCTGATGGAGAGTTCACGCTCTACGAAGACGAGGGCGACAACTACAATTACGAGAAGGGACAATACGCGACTATCACTTTCCGCTGGAACGACCGCTCACGCACTCTCACGCTTGGCGAACGCAAAGGCAACTACCCAGGCATGCTCCAGAAGCGGCAGTTCACCATCGTCCTGCCTGGCGGTCAGTCGAAACAAGTTGACTATGACGGCAGCGAGCAGAATGTCAGGCTCTGACATTTACCGTAAAGTGGGGTTGGGTTTCTGCAATTGAGAGGGTTTCTTTCACTTCGTCAATCTGCCGACGCATAAAGAGAGAAACATATTCAGAAGCAGGACAATTGTCCTCTTTTCCGTGTCTGATTCTTGAAACGCAACTTGCGATTCTAGGAACGCAGCCTGCGATTTTAAGAACGCAACCTGCGATTCTACGGTCGCAACTTGCGACTAAAGAAGACGACATGCTCCGTCGGAGTTTACAAAAGCCGAAAGCACAAAATTGTCCTCGCTTGAAGGAATATTCAACTTTTTTTCATATCTTTGCAAAGCATTTTATACTTGACAATCATGAATACTAAGCAATTACTGATGCTTGCAGTGGGTTTGGCGCTGGCAATGGCACCTGCTTCGGGCAGGAAGAAAGCACAGGACAAGATGGTGGCCTACCTCTTCACCTATTTCAATAGTAATGCGCCGCAGGACGAGCAAATCTGCTACGCCTTGAGCGACGACGGCTACAACTACACGCCGCTGAATCAGGGACTGCCCGTCATCGAGAGCGACACCATTGCTCTGACGCAGTGCGTTCGCGACCCGCACATCCTTCGCTGCGAAGACGGCAAGACGTTCTACATGGTCTGCACCGATATGCGCTCCTCGCTGGGATGGGCCAGCAACAGAGGCATCGTGATGCTGAAATCGACTGACCTCATCCATTGGCAGCACTCGACTGTCAACTTCCCCACTCGCTACACGAAGGCTTGGAAGAATGTGATTCGCGTCTGGGCTCCCGAGACTATTTACGACCGCAAGGCAGGCAAATATATGGTATTCTACTCGCTTCGCACGAGCGATCAGGACTCCTTCGACAGGATCTACTATCAGTACGCCAACAAGGACTTCACGGCTCTGGAGGGCGAACCGCGTTGGCTCTTCGACGCTGGGAATGCCACCATCGACGGCGACATCGTCTATAACGAAGCCGACGGACTCTATCACCTCTTCTACAAGCAGGAGTCGGGACGCGGCATCTATCAGGCTGTCAGCAAGCAACTGACAGACAAATGGCAGATGCTGGAAGGCAATGTGGAGCAGACGAAAGAGGCTGTAGAGGGAGTCGGCGTCTGCAAAGCCATCGACGGAAAGAGCTGGATCATCATGTACGACTGCTACGGGAACGGGCACTACCAGTTCTGCCGCTCGGAAGACCTGAAGACTTTCCAGTTCGTTCACAACACTGAGACGAAAGGTAAGTTCACTCCCCGACACGGCACAATCATCCCCATCACTCAGGCAGAAAAGGATAGATTGCTGGAGGCTTTCGGCAAATAGATGCACTCTTTTTGCATTGTTTTTCCCTAAAAAAGGGAAAGATAACGAAAAAATCACTATATTTGCAGTTGCGTCGTACAGAAACAGATGCATTAAACTCAACTTATCATGTTAGAAGAACTGAAGCAAAAAGTATTCAAAGCAAACCTCGACCTCGTCCGACATGGGCTGGTCATCTTCACTTGGGGCAACGTCTCAGGCATCGACCGCGAGAAAGGACTCGTAGTCATCAAGCCATCAGGCGTCAGCTACGACGAGATGAAAGCCGAGGATATGGTGGTCGTTGACCTGGAGACTGGCAAGGTGGTGGAGGGCGACCTCAATCCATCGAGCGACACACCCACTCATCTTGTGCTCTACAGAGCGTTCCCCAACATCCAAGGCGTTGTCCATACGCATTCCACATATGCAACAGCCTGGGCTCAAGCTGGGCGAAGCATCCCCAACATCGGCACCACGCATGCCGACTACTTCTACAAAGACATTCCCTGCACCCGCAATATGAAGAAGGATGAGGTCTTCGGGGAATATGAGAAGGAGACCGGCAACGTGATTGTAGAGTGCTTCGAGGGGATGAATCCCGACGATACGCCTGCCGTTTTGGTCAAGAATCATGGACCCTTTACTTGGGGTACAAGTCCCGACAATGCCGTCCACAACGCCGTAGTGCTGGAAGAAGTAGCAAAGATGGCCTTCATCGCCTCGACCTTGCATCTCAACACCCTCGACCTGGTAACGCACGTTCCTTCGATGAACAAACTCCTGATCGAGAAGCACTACTCAAGGAAGCATGGGCCAAATGCCTATTACGGACAAAAAGGAAAACAACATTAATATCAATTATAACAACCTACAAACATTATGAAAGCATTTGAAAATTCGGAGATTTGGTGGGTAACTGGCGCTCAGTTGCTCTATGGAGGCGACGCTGTGGTTGCCGTAGATGGTCACTCAAAAGAGATGGTCGAGGGCTTGAACGCTTCCGGCAACATTCCTGTAAAGATTGTGTATAAGGGCACAGCCAATTCCAGTAAGGAGGTTGAAGCCGTAATGCTGGCAGCCAACAATGACGAGAAGTGCGTCGGCATCATCACTTGGATGCATACCTTCTCGCCTGCCAAGATGTGGATCAAAGGTTTACAGCAGTTGCAAAAACCCCTGCTCCACTTCCACACCCAGTACAATGCCGAGATTCCTTGGAGCGAGATCGACATGGACTTCATGAACTTGAACCAAAGCGCTCACGGTGACATCGAGTTCGGACACATCTGCACCAGGATGCGCGTCGCTCGAAAAGTGGTTTGTGGCTACTGGAAGGACGAGAAGGCACAGAAGCAAATTGCCGTTTGGGCTCGCGTGGCTGCCGGTGTGGCCGATGCCAAGAACGTCCGTTGCCTGATGTTCGGCATGAACATGAACAATGTGGCCGTGACCGATGGCGACCGTGTGGAGTTCGAGCAACGCTTAGGCTATCACGTTGACTACTACCCTGTTTCCTCTTTGATGGAGTACTACAAGAAGGTCACAGACAAGGAAGCCGACGAACTCGTCGAGGAGTACAAGAAGCTTTACACAATTAAGATTGACGAAAGCGGCGAGCAAGTTTATTGGGAGAAAGTGAAGAATAGTGCCAAAGCCGAGATTGCTCTGCGCCGTGTCCTCAAGGACGAGGGCGCAACAGCCTTTACAACTAACTTCGACGACCTGGGCGATGCCGACATCAACCAGCCCGACTTCTGTGGCTTCGACCAGATTCCAGGCCTCGCTTCACAGCGCTTGATGGAAGAAGGTTACGGCTTCGGTGCTGAAGGCGACTGGAAGACCGCTTGCCTCTATCGCACGCTTTGGGTCATTCAGCAAGGCATGCCGACCGGTTGCTCCTTCCTCGAGGACTACACTCTCAACTTTGCCGGAGACCGTTCGTCTTGTCTGCAGAGCCACATGCTCGAGATTTGTCCGCTGATTGCAAGCGATAAGCCAAAGCTGGAGGTTCACTTCCTCGGCATCGGCATCCGCAAGCAGCAGACCGCTCGCCTCGTCTTCACCTCGAAGACAGGTCGCGGCATCAAGGCAACAGTTGTGGATCTGGGCAATCGCTTCCGTCTCATCTCTCAGGAAGTGGAGTGCATCGAGCCTAAGCCAATGCCTAAGCTGCCCGTTGCAAGCGCTCTTTGGATTCCGCAGCCCACATTCGAGATTGGTGCCGCAGCCTGGATTCTGGCCGGAGGTACGCACCACAGCGCCTTCTCCTACGACATCAACGAAGAGTACTGGGAAGACTTTGCAGAGATGACTGGCATTGAGTATGTGAAGATTAACAAGCAGACAAACATTGCCGACTTCAAGCAAACGCTTCGCAACAACGAGGTGTATTTTATGTTGAACAAAGCTCTAAAGTAACATGAACGCTAAGCAAACGATCGAAAGCGGCAAAGCCATTCTCGGCATCGAGTTCGGTTCCACACGCATCAAGGCCGTCCTCATCGACCAGGACAACAAGCCCATCGCTCAGGGCGCGTTCGAATGGGAGAACCAGTTGGTTGATGGACTTTGGACTTATAGCATAGACATCATCTGGAAAGGACTGCAGGAGTGTTATGCCGACCTCAGGCAGGATGTCAAGCGCCAGTATGATTGCGAGATAGAGTCGCTTGCCGCCATTGGCTTCTCGGCGATGATGCATGGCTATATGGCCTTCGATGAGAAGCAGGAGATACTCGTTCCCTTCCGCACCTGGCGCAACACCAACACCGGTCAAGCCGCAGCTGAGCTCTCGCAGCTCTTCAACTACAACATTCCTCTTCGCTGGAGCATCTCGCACCTCTATCAGTGTATCCTCGAGGACAACGAGCATGTGAAGGACATCAAGTACTTGACCACGCTTGCCGGTTACGTGCATTGGCAAGTAACGGGACAGTTCGTCCTTGGCGTTGGAGATGCTTCTGGCATGATTCCCGTTGACCCTGCGACGAAGACTTACGATGCCCTGATGGTCGAGAAGTTCGACAAGCTCGTCGCACCAAAGGGCTATTCATGGAAGTTGCTCGACATCCTTCCGAAGAGCCTCAATGCAGGTGAGAATGCCGGCTTCCTGACTCCGGAAGGAGCCCAAAAGCTCGATGTCTCTGGTCACTTGAAGGCTGGCTGCCCCGTCTGTCCTCCCGAGGGCGACGCAGGCACGGGCATGGTGGCCACGAATGCCGTGAAGCAGCGCACAGGTAACGTCTCTGCAGGCACCTCCTCGTTCTCGATGATAGTGCTCGAGAAGCCGTTGAGCAAGCCCTACGAAGCTATCGACCTCGTCACCACACCTGATGGAAGCCTCGTGGCTATGGTGCATTGTAACAACTGCACAAGCGACATCAACGCCTGGGTAGGCCTCTTCAAGGAGTACCAACAAATGGTTGGCGTGCCTGTTGACACTGGCGAGCTCTTTGGCAAGCTCTTTAGCAAGGCCCTCGAAGGTGATGCTGATTGCGGTGGCCTGATGGCCTTCAACTATGTCAGTGGCGAGCCTATCACGGGTTTGGCAGAAGGTCGTCCCCTCTTCGTGCGCTCTGCAGGCGACAACTTCAACCTCGCCAACTTCATGCGTGCCCAGCTCTACGGAGCCATCGGAGTGCTGAAGATTGGCAACGACATCCTGTTCAAGGAAGAGAATATTCGCGTGGACCGCATTACCGGACACGGCGGCTACTTCAAGACTCCTGGCGTAGGTCAGCGCATGTTGGCCGCAGCTCTGAACTCGCCAATCTCCGTAATGGAGACCGCAGGCGAAGGTGGCGCCTGGGGCATCGCTTTGCTGGCAGGCTACCTGATTAACAAGAACGGCAAGAACCTCGCGGACTATCTCGAGACGCAAGTCTTCGCAGGCAACACAGGAACCAGCATCGCTCCCACGGCAGAAGACGTTGCCGGATTCGAACGCTACATCGAGAACTACAAAAAGTGCTTGCCCATCGAGCAGGCAGCCGTCTGCCATAAATAAGAGGCATACACCTGATTTTCAATTGTCGCGAGCAGCATTTTCTGCTTCGACACGGATAATTCTTAAATCGCAACCTGCGTTCCTAAAATCGCAGGTTGCGTTTCTATAATTGCAACCTGCGTTTTTAAGAACGCAAGCTGCATCGCAAGAATCAGACACGCTTGAAGGGCTTATTTCTCTAAAGAAAACTTAATTTTTAGCGTTTCGCGAGTTCATTTTCAACTTTCATCTTTCATCTTTCAACTTTATTCCGTACCTTTGCACGAAATTATATATTATACCTCTCAAAAGGATGAAACATTTCAGACTTGTGGACAACCTGATGGGTTGGCTTACATTCGCCATCGCAGCCTACGTGTATTGCAGCACGGTAGAGCCTACGGCAAGTTTCTGGGACTGCCCCGAGTTCATCACCACAGCCTATAAGCTGGAAGTCGGTCACCCGCCTGGGGCACCTTTCTTCATGCTCACGGCCAATCTATTCACGCAGTTTGTAAGCGACCCGACGAAGGTTGCGCTGATGGTCAACATGATGAGTGCGCTCTTCAGCGCCGCATGTATCATGTTCCTCTTCTGGAGCATCAGCCATCTGGCACGCAAGCTGATTGGCGAGAACGGAAAAGTGCAGAACCTGGCTCAGCTCATCACGGTCGAGGCAAGTGCATTGACAGGTGCGCTGGTCTATACCTTCAGCGACACCTTCTGGTTCAGCGCAGTAGAAGGCGAGGTGTATGCCTACAGTAGCCTCTTCACGGCTGTCGTCTTCTGGCTCATGCTCAAGTGGGAAGACCACGCAGACGAATCAGGCTCGGATCGCTGGCTCATCCTCATCGCCTACCTGACCGGCCTGAGTATCGGCGTCCACCTGCTGAACCTGCTCTGCCTGCCTGCTCTCGTGCTCATATTCTACTACAGAAAGGTTAAGGATGCCACTTTGAAGGGCGCACTTCTGTGGCTGGCAGGAAGCGGACTGCTCATCGCAGCTGTCCTGTACGGCATCGTTCCCGGCATCGTAAAGGTTGGCGGATGGTTCGAACTCCTCTTCGTCAACACCCTCAACATGCCTTTCAACACAGGCGTCATCGTCTATATCGCCTTGCTCGTTGGCATTGTGCTTTGGAGCATCTGGGAAACCATCAAACAGAAGAGCCGTACGCGTATGACGCTCTCCTACCTGCTGAGTGTGGGCATGCTGGGTATCCCCTTCTACGGCTATGGCTGGAAGAGCATCCTTTGTGGTGTAGTCGTGCTCGCCTTGCTTTACTTTGCTATGCAATGGAAGTGTGACGGAAAGAATGTGGTCTCCGCACGACTGATGAACACCTCGCTCCTCTGCATGCTCATGATAATGATAGGCTACAGTTCGTATGCCGTCATCGTCATCCGCAGCTCTGCTAATACGCCGATGGACCAGAACTCGCCAGAGGATATCTTCACCCTGGGAACCTACCTGAGCCGTGAACAGTATGGCGACAGACCACTGCTCTATGGACAGGCCTACACAAGTCAAGTCCTGCTCAAACCCGACGGCAACTACTGCGTGCCTGTCAGCAAGCAAGGCGCTCCCGTATATCAGAGGAAAGAAAAGCAGAACTCCGACGAACCTGACCGCTACGAGATTCAGCGCTACAAGTCGGATTATGTCTATCAGCAAAACATGCTCTTCCCCCGTATGTACAGCGAACAGCATGCTGGAGCCTACGAGAGTTGGATGGGAGGCGTAAAG